>JAFVTK010000091.1 GCA_017503265.1 Clostridia bacterium
ATAGAATAGTGGCCAAATTAAGCCGTATGCAGTATAATCTTCTGCATATTTTAAAATTTCCGCAACTAAAATAACCCTTGCAAGAGAAGTATCTTTTACAAGCGTTATAATTTCATTACTCATAGGCGGAATTATATTTTTAATAACTTGTAAAAGAATTACTTTAAAGAAAATTTGGGTTTTTGTCATGCCTAGAACAAGCCCTGCTTCTTGTTGTCCCTTACTTATACTTTCAATTCCGCCACGGAAAATTTCCGAAAAATAGCAAGCGTAATTTAATGTAAAAGCAACTAAAACAGCAACAAACCTTGGTAATAAATCCCACTCAAAAAGTAATCCTGGTCCGTAATATACTATAATTATTTGTAGCATAAGCGGAGTTCCGCGGAAAATCCAAACTATTCCGCGGACCAAGTATTTTAAGGGTTTGAACTTGTTCATTGATCCGAAAGCAATCAAAAGTCCCAGCGGTAAAGCCGAGACTAATGTGTAGATAAATATTTCACAAGTTGTCCAAAACCCGTTTAATAAAGTTTGTGTAACCGTTAAAAAATCCATTTGTATTCCTTATTAACCGAAATATTTATTGATAAGAGTGTCAAACGTTCCGTCTGCTTTTAATCTTGCAATTGCATTTTCAATAGCAAACATAGTAGCGGTATCTTGTTTTCTGCAACCGATTCCGAAGTATTCCATCGGGAAATCAACGTCAACGTAAGTCAACTCAGGGTTAGCAGAGCCAGCGCCTACTAAAACGTCTGCCATAAGTTTATCTATAACGGCAACTTTATTAGAACCTGTTTTAACTTCCAAAAGCGTGTCTTTTTGTGCAGAAACTTTGGTGGGGGTAATTCCAAGAGCAGTAACGGTAGAATCACCAGCAGAGTTGGTTTCTACTAAAACTTCTAACCCACTTGCGTCTAAGCCTTTTTTATCAGCAGACGCGCTAAATTTTGCAGCGTCTTCGGTCTTACAAATGATAACTTGTTTATTTTGCAAGTAAGGCGAAGTAATGCTCATTGCATCTTGAAGTTCTGCGGTTATGGTCATACCGTTCCAAACAACGTCGATTTCTTTGGTATTTAAAGCCATAACTTTATTTTTCCAAACGATTTCCTTAAATTCGCATTTTACGTTAAGCATACCGCAAACTGCTTTTGCAAGTTCGGTATCAAAGCCGACAAATTCGCCGTCGTCAGTATAGTTCATCGGGGGATAAATAGTATATCCGATAATGAGTGTTCCGTCGCCAACGCCGATTTTCGTCTTTGCTTCTTCACTACAAGCGGTTAAGCCGAAAACGGCGGTGAGCGCCATAAGCGCAGTAAGTATTAGTGTTAAAAGTTTCTTCATAATAGTTTCTCCTATTAAAATTTTATTTACTTTATTACGATAAAGTGTTAAAGCATATGTATTATACTTTATTACGATAAAGAAGTAAAGTGTTTTAACGCACTTTCTTAAAATTTCTTAAAATTATTTTTCTAAAACAAGAAAATTGCTAACATTATATATAATATAAGAAAACAAAAAAAGAAACGCCGTTGCAAAAATGCAACGGCGTTTACGTTTTAATTTAGACGATTAGTCGTTTTTAGCAAGATTTTTGTAATTTTCAAGTCTTAATTTGCTATCCTTTTCGGTCTTTTCGAAAAGTTGTTCAGCAAGTTCGGGACGTGCTTTCATAAGTGAAGCGTATCTAGTTTCACCGAGCAAGAACGACTTGTAATCAGCGGTCGGTTCTTTACTGTCGAGAGTGAAAGGATTCTTGCCTTGGTCGATTAATTCGGGGTTGTAGCGGTAAAGTTGCCAGTATCCGCAATCAACAGCCTTCTTTTCTTCTTCTTGTGATTTGGTCATATTAATACCGTGGTTGATACAGGGCGCGTAGCAGATGATAAGTGAAGGTCCGTCGTATTTTTCTGCTTCAACGAGAGCGTTGATGAGTTGTTGCTTATTAGAACCCATTGAGCATTGAGCAACGTAAACGTAACCGTAACTCATAGCCATCATGCCGAGGTCTTTTTTCTTAACTCTCTTACCAGCGGCAGCGAATTTTGCAACCGAACCGGTAGGAGTAGACTTACTTGCTTGTCCACCCGTGTTAGAGTAAACTTCGGTATCGAGAACGAGAACGTTAACGTTTTCACCAGATGCAAGAACGTGGTCAAGTCCGCCGTAGCCGATATCGTAAGCCCAACCGTCGCCACCGAAAATCCAAATTGAAGGTTTAACCAAGCAGTCAAGGTTATCTTTAATATAATCAAGACCGTCAGCGCTTTCTTTTGCGATAGCCGCTTTAACCATATCGGAAGCAACTCTTGATTTTTCAGCGTCTTCTTTATCAGAAAGCCATGCTTCAAAAGCAGCCTTAGTTTCAGCGTTAACTTTATCGAGCGCAGCGTTCATATCTTCTTCGATTTTTGCGCGACGCGCTTTCATAGCAAGGTTCATACCGTAACCGAATTCAGCGTTGTCTTCAAACAAACTGTTCGCCCAAGCAGGACCTCTGCCTTCTTTATTCTTGGTGTAGGGGCAAGTAGGAGCAGAACCGCCGTAGATTGACGAGCAACCAGTAGCGTTTGCAACTATCATCCTTTCACCGAAAAGTTGAGTTACTACTTTAACGTAAGGAGTTTCGCCACAGCCTGCGCACGCGCCAGAGAACTCGAACAACGGTTTGCTGAATTGACTACCTTTAACGGTTGATTTCTTGCAGCCAGGGCAAGCAGAAACGTCAACTGCTTCAAGTTTTTCGCTGTATTCGTAGTTAACGGTTTCTTCGTCAACGACTTTTCCGAGCGGAACCATATCGATTGCAAGAGCGGTCTTATCAACGACGGGTTTAGCGCCGTCAACTGCGTTCTTTTTAGCAGTTTCAACTGCCTTGGTGTTAACGGGGCAGATGTCCGCGCAAACGCCACAACCCATACAGTCGAGCGGAGAAACTTGAATTCTAAATTCGTAACCTTTATTACCAACCATAGGTTTGGTAGCGAAAGATGCGGGTTTGTCAGCGCCTTCTTTAACGATAGTAGGTCTAATACAAGCGTGCGGACAAACGAACGCGCATTGGTTACATTGAATACATTTTTCAGCGTTCCATTTGGGAACGAGCACTGCAACACCGCGTTTTTCGTATTGAGTAGTTCCGGTGGGAACGGTACCGTCTGCACTAAATGCAGAAGAAGGAAGTTTGTCGCCTTCTAATACGAGGATAGGATGAACGATATCTTTAAAGTATTCGTTGTTAGCAACCGCCGCCATAGGAGCGCCCGTTTCAGCAGTTTTCCAAGATTCGGGAACTTCGATTTTAACGAGATTTGCAGCCGCAGAATCAATAGCGTTGTAGTTCATTTGAACGATAGCGTCGCCTTTTTTAGCAAAAGACTTATAAGCCATCTTTTTCATATAATCAACCGCTTGGTCGTAGGGGATAATGTTTGCAACCTTGAAGAACGCTGATTGCAAAATAGTGTTGGTTCTTCCGCGAAGACCGAGTTCAGCCGCAATCTTGATTGCGTCGATAACGTAAAGGTTGATGTTTTTGTTTGCAATATCTTTTTTAACGAACGCAGGGAGAACGTCTTCGAGTTCTGCAGCGTTTTTAGCAGAAGTATTGAAAAGGAACGTTCCGCCTTCTTTAATATCGCCAGTCATATTGTAACGGGTGATGTAAGAAGGATTAGAGCATTGAACGAAGTCTGCTGCGTCGATTAAATAAGCCGATTGAATAGGCGTATCACCGAAACGCAAGTGAGAAACGGTTATACCGCCAGACTTCTTACTGTCGTAGAAGAAGTAACCTTGAACGTATTTATCCGTGTGGTCGCCGATAATCTTAATTGAGTTCTTGTTAGCGCCAACCGTACCGTCAGAGCCAAGACCCCAGAATTTACAAGAAATCGTACCTGCGGGTGCAGCGTCGTATTTTTCTTCAAAATCCAAAGAAGTGTTGGTTAAATCGTCGTAGATACCTACGGTGAAGTGGTTCTTGGGTTCTGCTTTTTCAAGGTTTTTATATACCGAGTAAATCATTGAAGGATTGAATTCCTTGCTACCTAAACCGTATCTACCGCCGACAACCTTAATGTCAGTCATACCTTTTTCAAGAAGAGCCGAGCAAACGTCGAGATATAAAGGTTCACCGAGTGAGCCTGCTTCTTTGGTTCTGTCAAGAACGGCAATCTTCTTAACGGTCTTGGGAAGAGCATCAACGAAACTGTCGATAGCGAAAGGACGGTAAAGTCTAACTTTCAAAAGACCGACTTTATGACCTTCTTTATTCATCTTATTAATGGTTTCTTCAACGGCGTCAGCACCGCTACCCATAAGAACGACAACGTTTTCAACATCAGGTGCGCCGACGTAATCGAAAAGGTGATAACTTCTACCAGTTAAAGCAGAAACCTTATCCATCATTTCTTGAACGATTGCAGGCGTAGCAAGATAATATTTGTTTGCCGTTTCTCTGTTTTGGAAGTAGATGTCGCTGTTTTGCGCAGTACCTTTTTGAACGGGGTGTTCAGGGTTGAGCGCGCGCGCACGGAAATCTTCGATATCTTTCATATCGACAAGTTCTTTCATTTCTTCGTAATCGATAACGTCGATTTTACTTACTTCGTGACTGGTTCTGAAACCGTCGAAGAAGTGAAGGAAAGGAACTTTTGATTTCAAAGTAGAAAGGTGAGCAACCAAAGCGAGATCCATAACTTCTTGTACAGAGTTAGATGCAAGCATAGCAAAACCGGTTTGGCGGCAAGCCATAACGTCTGCGTGGTCGCCGAAAATGTTGAGCGAGTGTGCAGCAAGCGCACGCGCGCTAACGTGGAAAACCGTGGGGAGCAATTCGCCCGCGATTTTGTACATATTCGGGATCATCAAAAGCAAGCCTTGGCTTGCGGTATAGGTGGTGGTAAGTGCGCCTGCGGTAAGTGAACCGTGAACTGCACCTGCTGCACCTGCTTCCGACTGCATTTCAGCAAGGCGGAGTTTTTGCCCAAACATGTTTACTCTGCCAGTAGCGGACCACTCGTCCGCAACTTCCGCCATCGGAGAAGAAGGGGTTATCGGGTAGATAGCCGCAACTTCGGAAAAGGCGTAGGCAACGTGACTGGCGGCGGTATTGCCGTCGATAGTCAATTTTTTCATATATTAAGTCCTCCGTAATGAATATTACTGATAAATTGTTTTACCAACAATCATTATACAACCTTAATAAAAAATAGTCAACCCAAAAGGAAAATATTTATAACATATTTTTAATATTATTATAACACATTTTTAATATGAGATAATATTGCGCGTAAAGCAAGAGATATTTTTTAGTAACGCGAAAAATATTGAACCTCAAATTCACCAAAAAATAAACCGAACGACATTAAAACACGCTCAGTATAACGCGAAAATTTAGGATTAATGTTATATTTATGTATTTTTATACAAAACGTAACATAAATCATATTGTTTTAGTTATTGAAAAAAAGGTATAATTAACGAAACTTTTAATTTTAAGGGGTTTCTTATGAAAAAACATTTAAAACATATCGTTTGCATAATGCTTTCGGTTTTGTTCGTGTGCTTATCTGCTTGTGCGGACGATACGGGGAGCACTCCGCCATGGGTTAAGCCTGAAAAATCGGCTGACCCGTCTGATTTTATCAAGGCAAACCAAACGATTACGTTTACCGTAGACGAGCATTTAAATGTTCTTGACGGCGCTGTTAAAGGTGGCTGTACTGACGGAACGTATTATTACGTTGCAACTGACGACGGGCAAGACGATCCCGTTTCTTCAATTTTGAAATATAAAATTTCTAACAAAACGTTAGTGGGAACTTACGGCAATATTAAAGGCGAATTTAACGATTTGACTTATAACCCCGTTACAAAAGAAATAATTGCGGCGCATACTGGCGACGACAATACTAAAATTTCTATATTTAACGCGGAAACGATGAAGTTAAAGAAAACCAAAACTATGCCCGTTAAAACTCTTTCAATTGCCTACGACCATTATGAAAATTGTTACTGGGTATTGACGGATAACCTTTCGATAGCAAAACTCAACGCAAACTTTAAAAAAGACGGCGAAGTTAACGAATTTAGTAATTGTGGTTGCGCCGTGCAAGGCATGGACGTTGACTCAACGTATATTTACGTCTTAACTTACGAAACAGATAAAATTTTAGTATACGATAAAACGGTTGCGCTCGTAAAAGAAATTTACTTACCCAGAAACGCAAGCGAACCGCAAAACCTTTGCCACGTCGGTGAAAACTTTTATATAGGTTATGCTGATGCGCTCGGCGGCGGAAAGGTTTATAAATCAAACATGACTACATACCAAACGCCTACCGCAGACCCGTCAAGTACGGTTGAGTATGAAAATTTATCAGTAGAATTAAAAAGGGTAACCAACGTGGAAAGGGGTTATACAAATAGTAACGTTTTGTGCTACGTCGTTCAAGGCGGTTGTACGGACGGTAAGTATTATTATGCAGGCGTTATTCAATCGACAAAAACGGTTGACGACGTTGCAATGATTCGTAAATACGATCTTGCTACGGGTGAATTAGTTGCAACTTATAGCGATTTAAAAGTTGGGCATTGCAACGATATGACTTATAATCTCAACACTAATGAAATTATCGTTTCGCACGCGCTCCCCGCGGAAGTTGCAAACAAAATTTCGATTTTCGACGCGAAAGATTTTACCTTAAAAGAAACGGTTGAACTCACCGTAGGCACGGGCGCAATTTCTTACGACCCGTATCAAAATTGTTTTATAGCGGCTAATTTAAATTACGTTGACGACGTAAGATACGCGACCTTCGTTAAGTACGATTTAGGATTTAAAGAGATAGGCAGAACGCAAGCGAATATCGGGTTGATTACGCAAAAGACGACTCAACAAATCGACGTTGATTCGAAATATATTTATTACTGTCAATATAAGAATAACGCAATCGTAGTATACGACAAAACGACGGGCGAACACGTTAAAGATATATTGCTTCCCATAACGACGCGTGAAGCCGAACACGTTTTCCACGTCGGTGAAACTTTGTACGTCGGTTACTACGACGCGCCGGGTGGCACGCTTTACAAAATTAATATTACCGCTTAAACGCAAACATAAAAAAGAAAACGACTACATCAAAACGGTGCGGTCGTTTTCTTATATAAAGGTTAATTTGTATATTAAAATCAGTTGCGTTTACTTGTAAAATTTTAATTGATTTGGTATAATAATGCTATTCTTATTTTGAGAAAGGAATTTTTGATGGCACTTTTAAATGCGGAAAACGTTAGTTTTTCATATGACAAACGTATAAAAGCCGTAAAAAACGTTTCCCTTTCGGCGAACGAAGGGGAATATATTGCCGTTATCGGACATAACGGAAGCGGTAAATCCACCCTTGCAAAACTCTTTAACGGACTTATGCGTCCTGACGAAGGGAATATTACGGTGGACGGTTTTTCCGTGCTTGAAAAAAAGCATACCTTTGAGATAAGAAAACGCGTGGGCGTAGTATTCCAAAATCCCGACAATCAATTAGTTGCGTCTATCGTTGAAGACGACGTTGCGTTTGGCCCTGAAAATTTAGGTGTTCCGCGCGCGGAAATTAAAGAGCGAATAGACTTTGCTCTTTCCGCAGTCGGTATGGAAAAGTTCCGCCACTCGTCGCCGACAAGGTTGTCTGGCGGACAAAAACAAAGGATAGCAATTGCAGGCGTGCTCGCGTTAAAACCTAAAATTTTAGTGCTTGACGAATCTACTGCAATGCTTGACCCACAAGGCAGAAAAGAAGTTTTACAAGTGGTTAAAAAACTTAACAAAGAGCAAAAAGTAACGGTTATAACTATTACACACTATATGGACGAAGTCGTGGATGCGGATACCGTTTACGTTATGAACGACGGGGAAATTGCCCTAAAAGGCACTCCCGCCGAAATATTTAAACAAAAAGACAGGCTCAAAGGATACGGTTTAGAGTTGCCACTCGCCGCGGAAATTGCAGATAAACTTATTGCACGCGGCGTGCGTTTACCCGACGGTATCCTTACCGAAGAGCGACTTGCGGAGGAATTATGCGCATTGAAGTCAAAGATTTAAGATATTCTTACGGCGAAGCGAAAGTTCTTTCAAATATTGCGCTCGACGGCGTTTCGTTGACGGTTGAAGAAGGGGACTTTTTCGGTATAATCGGTCAAACGGGTAGTGGAAAAACCACTTTCGTCCAACACTTAAACGGACTTATAAAACTCGGTAAAGATTGTGGAAGTATCAAGGTTGGCGGTTACGATTTAGGCGACAAAAAGTGTGATTTTAAGGCGCTTCGCGCGTCGCTCGGTATGGTCTTTCAATATCCCGAATATCAACTTTTTGCCGAAACTGTTTTTGACGACGTGGCGTTCGGTGTGAAAAATTTTATGCCCGAAGTTTCGCTTGAAAAAACGCAAGAAATGGTAAAGGAAGCGCTTACTACGGTAGGGCTTAATTACGATAAAATTAAAGATAAATCGCCCTTTGATTTGTCGGGCGGACAAAAGCGCAGGGTGGCGATTGCAGGCGTTATAGTTACTAAGCCCGAAGTGCTTGTTTTAGACGAACCCGTGGCAGGACTTGACCCCGTTGGGAAAAGAGAGTTTATATCTCTACTGCACAGGCTACACGGCTCGTTTGTAAAGACTATTATTTTGGTTTCGCACGATATGGATTTAGTGGCGGAAAACTGCACCAAAGCCGCAATATTTTCACACGGAAAAATTTATGCGGTGGGCAGTCCCAAAGAGATATTTTCACGCTACGAAGAACTTCAAAATTTAGGTTTAGATTTGCCAGTTACGGCATATTTGACGCGCGCGCTTGAAAATAACGGCGTAAAAATTAATAGTGATTTTACCGTGGACGGATTTATAAACGCCGTACGCATTAAAACGAACGGCAAAATTGACGGAGGTGAACTGTGAAAGACGTTTCCTTCGGTCAGTATTTCCCGACAAAATCTTTCGTCCACAATATGGACGCAAGAATTAAAATTTTAGCGGTTATCGCGTTTATGGTCGCCGTATTTTTGGTTAAGCAGTTTCATTTTTTAGGGTTTGCGGCGTGCTTTTTGTTTGTGGTTATTGCAACAATAGCGTCGCGCGTACCGTTTTTAAAAGTTTTGCGCAGTATAAAAGGTATATTGTTTTTTATAATTCTTTCGGCAATTTTACAGTTGTTTTTCAATTCGAGTGGCACGGTCGTTTTTGAGTGGGAATTTATAAGGATAACCGACGACGGCTTGCTTAACGCAGGGTTTATAATAACCAGAATTTCGTTAATAGTTTTGGGCGCAAGTTTGCTTACGCTAACCACTTCGCCCGTAGAGATTGCCGACGGTATCGAAAGCCTTTTGACACCGTTAAAATGGATAAAATTTCCCGTGCACGAATTTGCGCTTATTATGAGTATTGCGCTACGCTTTATCCCTACGCTACTTGATGAAACGGATAGAATTATCAAAGCGCAAAAGGCAAGGGGCGCGGATTTTGAAAGTGGTAATATTTTTAAGCGCGCAAAAGCGCTTATTCCCGTGCTTATACCGTTACTTATAAGTTCGTTTCGTCGTGCGGACGAGTTGTCTTACGCAATGGATGCGCGGTGCTATTCGGGCAGTAAAAACCGTACTAAATTTAAAAAGATGACGCTTACTTGGCGCGATCTTATAAGGCAACATCGCCTCGACATATCCGTTACTTGCCGTAAACAGATAGTCGCTATTATACGGATAT
>JAFVTK010000092.1 GCA_017503265.1 Clostridia bacterium
CAATGGTTATAAAATCGTAACTCGAACGCGCCTTTTCCAAAACTCTCTTTAAGACGTGTTCTCTGTCTTTAACGTAAACGAGTTCGACTTCCGCGCCAGCCAAATCAATGTTTGACGGTAAAATATCAAGTCCGTCAATGCACGTTTTAACAACCGCGTCTTCAATCGGCATATCGTCTATCATTACGTTATAAACCGAATTCTTAACGTCGCTTTTCGCAAACCCCAAACCGCTAGTCGCGTTGCCTTGGGGGTCAAGGTCTACTATTAAACACTTATATCCCTTGGTCGAAAGGTACGCCGACATGTTTACACAAGTCGTGGTTTTGCCTACACCGCCTTTTTGATTTGAAAAAGCAATTATTTTTCCCATATAAACTCTCCTCGTGCGTATTTTATTGCTCTTTGTTTTTATTATTTTTCTTCTTCTGTATCCTTTTTATCGCTCTCTACGGGCTTATTCTCGGAATTTTCAGAAGTTTTTTCTTCCTTATTTTCTTCGGTTTTCTTTTCGGGTACGATTATATTTTTCGCGCTCTTTCTAGTGAACGGATTTTCTTGGAGCGTGCGTTCGTTCTCGTCCATAAACGCCATTATTTCTTCAACGCTCTTTCCGTCCATAATCATATCAACTTCTTCGGTAAAGATAGTTTCTCTTTCCACCAAAAGTCTCGCCATAACGTCAAGCAGTTTTTTATTCTTAGAAAGAAGTTCGCGCGCCTTTTGCAATCCACCGTCAACGATTTTTCTAATTTCGTCGTCGATAATTGCTGCGGTTTCTTCACTATACGAAACGTGAGAAGCCATATCTCTACCGATAAACACTTCTTTATCCGAGCCGTACGAAATGGGTCCAACCTTTTCGCTCATACCCCACTCGGTAACCATAAGCCTTGCGCGCTTGGTAACCATTTGAATATCGCCAGATGCACCTGCCGATATATCTTTAATGATAAGTTCTTCGGCAACTCTTCCGCCAAGCGTCATTACTATATCGTCTAAAAGTTTTGCCTTCGTCAAATGATTATCGTCGTTTTCAGGACGGGTCATAGTGTAACCTGCCGCTTGACCGCGCGGAATAATCGAAACTTCGTGTACGGGGTCGCAATGCGGTAATAGCCTTGCAAGTATAGCGTGGCCCGCTTCGTGATAAGCGGTAATTCTCTTATCAGTTTCAGTAACCAAACGGCTCTTCTTTTGCGGACCCATTATAACTTTATTTATACCTTCGTAAAGGTCGCGATTATTAATAAACTTTCTGTTTGCGCGTGCAGCAAGTATAGCCGCTTCGTTCAAAAGATTTTCAAGATCAGCGCCAGAAAAACCGCTAGTCATTCTTGCAACCGTCTTAAAGTTTACGTCGGGCGACAAGGGTTTGTTTCTTGCGTGAACTTTGAGTATCGCTTCCCTACCGCGAACGTCGGGAGTGTTAACATAAATTTGCCTATCAAACCTACCAGGTCTTAATAGCGCAGGGTCAAGTATATCCGCACGGTTTGTTGCCGCCATAACTATAATGCCGTCGTTAGTTTCAAAACCGTCCATTTGTACGAGAAGTTGGTTAAGCGTTTGCTCTCTTTCGTCGTGTCCACCGCCCATACCTGTTCCACGTTGGCGACCAACTGCGTCGATTTCGTCAATAAACACGATACACGGCATACTCTTTTTAGCAACGTCAAAAAGGTCTCTTACCCTAGACGCACCTACGCCGACGAACATTTCAACGAAGTCAGAACCGCTTATTGAGAAGAACGGCACGCCTGCTTCCCCAGCAACCGCTTTTGCAAACAAAGTTTTACCCGTTCCAGGAGGCCCTACTAACAATACCCCCTTGGGTATTCTTGCGCCAAGTTCAGAGAACTTTTTGGGATTTTTCAAAAAGTCAACGACTTCGGCAAGTTCAGCCTTTTCTTCTTCCGCGCCGGCAACGTCTGAAAAACGTACCTTTAAGTTATGGTTAACGCGCGCATTTGTTTTTGCAAAATTCATAGCGCTCTTCGTGCCACCTTGCGTTTGCATCATAATTATAAAAAATACGATAGCAATAAGCACGCATCCGCCTAGCGGTAATAGCGACGACCAAATTGACCCAGCGTTGGGATCGGTATAGGTATAAGATATACCCATATCAGTCATCATTTGTTGAATATGCGCCGCATCTTGACGGGAATAATTAGTAGTAAAGCCAACCGTAGCAACAGTTCCTAAATCATTAATAAGTTTAATATCAAATTCTACAACGTAACTATCAAAAACAACGTTTAAGATTTTTGCCGAAGTATAATTACTTATTTTTAACTTTTTAGCAATCTCTAATGCTTGTGAGTTTTCTATTTCTGCTTTGGATAACGTTCCATCAGAATTTTCGTCCGCTTCTGAAACAAGCGAGTAGAACTCCGAATAATTCACTTCTGTACGCGAATTAATGCAGTTCATAATGGATAAAGCGCCGATAGCAATAATTATAATGCCAAGCACAATCCATATAAGTCTTGATTTTTTGGTCTTCAATTTTACAGTCTCCTTTTTAATTTAAGTCTACCGCTATATTATACGCAAAAAAGGTTTAAATAACCTTGAAGCAAGCGACAAACTTCTATCGTTTAATTTATAATATATAATTATTATACTATAATCTTTAATAAAATACAATGTTTTTCGCGCTTTTTTCATTTAAAAATTATAGCGCAACAAATTAAACTTGGCGCAAATTTTATTGATTTAGCGCTTTAATTATATTTAATATTTGCGTATAAAAAATTAATAGCACTACGCTATGATTTTATATTATTTAATTAATATTATTATTTGTCAATTTTTTAAAATAAAATTTTTTCAGTTATGTTTGTTCTACTTTTTAAATGTTTCACATGAAACAATTATATGTAGTTATATAAAAATACTAGTAATTTAAGTAATAAAACCAGAAAAAACACCTAAATAAAAATTGTCATTTTAACGCTGTGAGACAGAATGGGTAAATTTTTTACTCGGTAAAAATTTTTGTTATTTTGGCTCACAAAGTTGACATTTTTAAGAAATGAAAAGAAATTTAATAAACCGAATACAACAACTACACCAAACAAAACAAATTAATTTTTCAAGAACTTTAATAGTTTACACGTTAAAAATTTAATTTTTGATTATGTTTTGTCTAAAATTAATTAGCAATGCAAATATTTTATTGCTTAATTTTAGCAAGTTTTATATTAATGCATATAATTTTATTTGTTTATTTGATTTTATTGTTGTTTCACGTGAAACTTTATACTTTTATCCGAAAACATTATGTTTCACGTGAAACATAATAAAATTTACAAAAAACTTAAAAGTTTCACGTGAAACAACTACTTTGGGCAATTTTATGTTGTTTTATATAACTATTTCTGCAAAATAAATATAAATAATTGTAAATATAGGTAAATAATGGCAAATAATTGATATAAGTATAATTTTTAATCAAATTGATTAATAATTGCTAAATTATTAAAAGTTGCCATAAATTTATTCAAAAATAATTAATTTTGTCATAAAGTTTATTAATAATAGTGTTTTATAATAAAACTATTCATAAATTACTAATATTTACA
>JAFVTK010000093.1 GCA_017503265.1 Clostridia bacterium
CCGCTAACGGCGTTAAGGCTGTTATAATTGCGGGCGATATGTTTGATACTTCACGCGTTACTTTAAAGACACGCGCAAGAGTTTTAAATGCCATTATATCTAATTCCGACGTGGATTTTTTATATTTGTCAGGCAATCACGACGACGATAATTTTATTACGGGTATGGAAAATTTGCCTGATAATTTTAAAGTTTTTTCAAGCGAGTGGACAACTTTTAATTATTCTAACGTAACTATTAGCGGTGTTAAATTTACGCCGTATAACGTTAATGCGGTTTACGACACCTTAAAACTTGACCCGTCAAATATAAATATCGTAACGCTACACGGTCAAATTGCTGGTTATATCAGCGAAGAAAAAGCGGAAATTATAAGTTTACCACGTCTTAAAGACAAAAATATAGATTATCTTGCACTAGGTCATATCCACGAATTCAGCACGGGCGAACTTGACCTTCGCGGTAAATATGCTTATTCTGGTTGCTTGGAAGGGCGTGGCTTTGACGAAACGGGTGATAAAGGTTTTGTTGAAATCACCGTTGACAGCAACGGTTTGACCACCGAATTTATCAAGTTTGCGTCAAGAAAATTGAGTGTTTTTGAGTACGACGTAAGCGGTAAAAGCGACTGGCTTTTTAGTAGGGGTGAAATTATTAGTGCTTTAAACAAATGCGTTGACACAACGTCGCTCGTTAAAGTAGTTATTAAAGGTGAAAGAAAAACTGATTTTGATATAGATAAAGACGGACTTTTGTTGCGTTTAAACGAAGTTTATTTTTACGCAAAAGTTTACGATAAAACCACCGTTATGGTTGATGAAAAAGATTATGAGTTTGACAAAACCGTGCGTGGTGAATTTGTGCGTGCGGTATGGGAAAGTTCGCTTTCGCCAGAAATGAAAAGTAAAGTCATATCTTGTGGGCTTAACGCGTTAAAGGGGGAAGAATTATGAAACTTATTAAATGTTACGTTTCCGCTTTTGGCAAGTTAAAAGATTTTACGTTTGATTTTTCGCAAGGGCTTAATACCGTCAAGCAAGATAACGGCTGGGGTAAAAGTACTTTTGCAACTTTTATTAAAGCAATGTTTTACGGGCTTAACGACAGTAAACGTAGCGTTGCTGAAAACGAAAGAATAAAATTTAGACCTTGGAATTCAACTGAAAAGTTTGGCGGATATATACAGTTTGAGTGGGGGAACAAACAATTTAAGCTGGAAAGGTTTTTTGGCGCAAAAGAATCGGAAGATACCGTAAGACTTTTTGACGCTGAAACGGGTAAAGAGTTTTCTAATACTCAAAACTTGGGTAGACGTATTTTTGAAATTGATGAAGAAGGTTTTTTGTCAACCACTTATTTTTCTCAAAAAGATTTTGAAGTAAAAAGTAATACAAGCATTACGGCAAAATTTAATGCTGTTTGCGAAATGCAAGATTCCGAAGCGTTCGATAGGGCGTTAAATAAAGTTGAAGATAAGGCTAAATCTTATAAATATCGTGGTGATAGGGGACTTATTCCTGACGCAAAGCGTGAAATACATGCGGTTGACGAGCAGTTGGTGCGTGCAGAACAATCAGTTTATACCCTTAAAACGTTAAAAAATGAAGCCGACGTTTTAAGCGGTGACGTTAACGATTTGCAATTAAAAGTCAAAAAGTTAACCGACCAAATAACCTTGGCGGGCAAATTAGAAGCGATAAAAATAAAGAAGCAACGTTATCAAAAGTTAGTTAGTGATAAGGAAAAATTATCGTTAGATAAAAAAACTGCGGAAGACGTGCTTGCGGGTAATTATGGCGCAAAAGATGAAATAAGAATTACCGAAGAGAAAAATCGCGAACTTATCGGTGTAACGGCGCGCGTTGAAGCGGCAAAAAGCGAGTTAGATAAACACGACGAAATTTCTAACGTGCAACCTAAAACCAAACTTGTAGGCTTGGATTTAACCCTAATAACAATTTCCGCGCTTTTGTTAGTTGGGTTATTAGTGTCTATAATTGTTTCGGGATTTTCCGTTGCTACTATCGTGCTTATTCCATTATTAGTTGCGTCGGTAGCGATAACTTTATTTAGAATATTAACTGCAAACGCTTCTAAAAAACGGGAAAAAGACCGTGGCAACGCTATTTTTCTGGCAAAACGCGAAGAGTTTGATATTATTAACGAACGTAAAGTTAAGTTAGAAAAAGAGGTTGATTTATTTATAAATAAATTTAACCTCGGCGAAAAATTTGATTGGTCAACTTCAATTTCTTATATAGCAAAGGTCTTTGACGTTTATGCTGAAATTTTGACAAAAATTAAAGAAATAGACCTTGAACTTGACGGTATGAAAGGCGACGTTGAAAGTTTTTCGGCTGTTATTGACGACCGTTTAAGCGTTTACGAAATAGAAAGCGAATTAAAGCGAACCGAGCAAGACTATACTAAAAAAATGAGAGAACTTGCGGATAAACGCTCGGCAATCCGTTTACACGAAGATTTGGCAGGAAGTTATACTGACCTTGAAAGTAAAAAATCAGAACTTATTGATAAAATAGGTCAATACGAAGAAGAACAAGAAGTGTTGAATTTAACCGCAAAATTCTTAAAACAAGCGGATGAAAATCTTAAAATCAAGTACAAAGCACCGTTGCAAAGTAGTCTTAAAAAATATTTTGAAATGGTTGCTGGTAACGATAAAGACGTAAATATTGACGTTGATTTAAAAGTAACCGTAAATGAAGACAGCGGACAAAAGCAAGTTGACTATTACAGTAAAGGTTATCAGAATTTATTTGAAATTTGTAAGCGTTTTGCGCTTACCGACGTTTTGTATACAGGGGAGAAACCTTTTATAATACTTGACGATCCCTTCTATAATTTAGATGATGAAAAACTTTCAAGCGCGTTAGAGTTGATTAAAAAACTGGCACAAGAATATCAAGTTTTATATTTGGTTTGCCACGACAGCAGGAGAGCGTAAAGTGGAATATAAACTTAATTTTGAACTCGTGCCCGATAGTTGTTGGTATTCTAATCTGCGTTCGTTACTATCGAAAGCGCAATGGGATTATATTCGTGCCGACGCAAAAGAACGCGCTGGCGATAAATGCGCCATTTGCGGAAGAAAAACTGCGCGCCTTGAAGCGCACGAGCGTTGGAGTTACGATCAAGAAAAGCGCGTTCAAAAATTAGAAGACGTTATAGCCGTTTGTAAAGATTGTCACGCCGTTATACATATAGGGCGCACGCAGTTAAAAGGCGACGAAGAGCGCGCGGAAAAGCATTTTATGAAAGTAAACGATTGTAGTTACGCAGAGTATCGCAAAGCGCTTGGCGAAGCAAATAAATTACATCAAATAAGAAATAAAATAGGCGAGTGGAGTTTGGATTTAACTTGGCTTAAAAGGTTTATTAAAGAGTAGCACACAGGAGAACTAAAATGGAAATAATAAACGCACACGCTCATATATACCCAGAAAAGATTGCAGGTAAAGCAACGAAAGCGATAGGTGAATTTTACGATATCGCAATGGAAATGCCCGCCGGTACGGCTGAAAGGTTGATAGAAGACGGAAAAAAAGCGGGTATTAACAGATATTTAGTGCATTCGGTTGCAACTACTGCGCATCAAGTCCGTTCTATAAACGAATTCTTAAAAAGGGAAATGGATGCGCACGAAGAATTTATAGGATTTATGGCTCTGCACGAAGATTTAAGCGAAAAGGAAATTTACGACGAAGTCGAGTGGGCTATAAGTCAAGGCTTTAAGGGCGTAAAAATGCACCCTGATTTTCAAAAATTTTATATTGACGGTGAAAATGCAGAAAAGATTTATCGTGTAATTGACGGTAAGTTGCCGATATTATTACACGTCGGCGACGATAGGTATGATTATTCTAAACCTGAAAGGTTATATAAAATGGCGGTTAAATATCCAAACGTAAATTTTATTGCCGCACATTTTGGTGGTTATCGTTGTTGGAAGGACGTTAAAATTTATAAAGGGCTGAAAAACGTGTATTTCGATACTTGCTCTTCTTTGCCTTTTATTGATGCAAAAAAGGCCAAGGAAATTATTGACGAACTCGGCGTTGAAAAGTTCTTTTTTGGTACTGACTTTCCTATGTGGGATGCGGAGAAAGAAATGGAGCGGTTTTTAACGATTGACTTAACGGAAAAAGAACGAGAAATGATTTTTTCAGGTAACATAAAAAATTTATTGAAATTGAAATAAAACGACATATAAATACTTGACAAGTAATTTTTGCGGTGTTATAATAACAAAAAATTAAATCAAACGCTGTGAAGGAAACAGACGGCTTGGCTTAATATAGAGAGTTGACGGGCGGTGCAAGTCAATGCGGGGCAAGGCGTTACTCATTCCAGAGCGGGAACGGCGAACAGGTTAAAGTAATCGTTTTCGGTTAGCCCCGTTAAAAGCAAATAAGTGATTGCTAAAAGCAATAATCACGGGTGGTACCGCGGTGCAAATCGTCCCTGACTGTTTATCAGTTGGGGCGTTTTTATTTTAGATGCTAAAATTCCTGTGACTAACTACTTATTTGCTTGACAATTGTATATGCTTATTATATAATGTATAAGGTAACGGTTCGATTATAAAAAACGCTTTAAATAAAAAGCATTTTTAACACAAGGTTTATCTTGTTAAATTTGTAAAAATATTTTAAGCGGAACGGTGAAAAAGTTCAGTAGTCGTTTTCGGTTTAGCCCCGTTAAAAGCAAATGAGTGATTGTATTATTTACAATAATTCGGGTGGTACCACGGTGCAAATCGTCCCTGACTATTTTATAGTCGGGGAATTTTTTATAAAAGGAGAACTATTATGAAGATTAAGGTTTCAGACATTACGTTAAAATCGATTAACGAACAAGATTTATCGCTTACTTTTAGGGAAAAACTAGCGATTGCAGAAAAGTTGGACGCTGCTTGCGTAGATGCAATCGAATTACCCGTTCTAATAAATTCTAAGGAAAACGAAGTAATTTATCGCACTATTGCTTCATCAATTAAAAATGCAACGGTGAAAATTCCCGTTGGTGATAGCGTTGAAAGTTTGAATATTGCCGCTAATTGCGTTAACGGTGCTGCTAAAACTTGTTTGCAAGTTGTTATGCCCGTGTCTACTGCGCAAATGGAATATTTTTATCATTTAAAAGCCCCTGCAATGTTGTCTAAAATTGGCGAACTCGTTAAAGCGGCTACCGAAACTGGTAAGAAAGTTGAATTTGTTGCGCTTGACGCTTTTAGGGCAGAGAGTGGGTTTGTTGAACAATGTGTAAATACGGCAGTAGAAGCCGGCGCATCATCTATTACCGTTGCTGACGACGCAGGAATTGCGTTCCCCGAAGATTACGCTAAAATCGTTAAAAATATTAAGTCTACTTGTAATGTAGAAGTTTACGTTCAACCGTCTAACGCGCTTTCTATGGCTGCTGCTTGTGCTGTTGAAGCAATCAAGGCAGGTGCGGACGGCGTAAAAACTTCGGTTTGTGGTAATTATCTTCCGATGTCCGTTCTTGCTGATATCGTAAGGGCGAAAAAGTATGAACTCAACGTTGATTGCAACGTTGACGTTACTAACGTAAAATCTATTTCCGCAGCAATAAACGGTGTAACTGAAAACGTAACCGAATCTGCTGTTGAAAAAGTATCTACGTATATTAGTGCAAATGCAACTATGAAAGACGTTGCTGACGCAGTTAAACAACTCGGCTATGAACTTTCTGATTCGGATATAGGCAAGGTTTACGAAGAAGTTAAAAAAGTTACCGCTAAAAAAGAAACGGTTGATACAAAAGAACTTGAAGCGCTTATTGCAAGCACGGCAATGCAAGTTCCGTCAACCTATCATTTGGTTAATTACGTTGTTAATAGCGGAAATATTATTCCCGCTACGGCAAACATTACTCTTGAAAAAGACGGCGAAAAGTTTACGGGTGTATCTACTGGTGACGGTCCTATTGACG
>JAFVTK010000094.1 GCA_017503265.1 Clostridia bacterium
GATTTGGAGTGAAGAAGTTTGGAACGAATATTTTAACGACGTAAACTTTGAAGAACTTGCAGACGCGCTTGATGAACTTAAAAACAATGGCTGAACGTAAACACGTTTCCGTTATGTTTGACGAATGCATGGACGGATTAAATATTAAAAACGGCGGACTGTATTTTGACGGAACGCTGGGCGGTGGCGGACATTCTTACGGAATATTAGAGCGCTCCGCTCCAAACGGAAAACTTTTTGCAACTGACCTTGACGATTACGCGATAATGCGCGCTACTGAAAGGCTTAAAGAGTTTGACGGAAGATTTACTTTAATAAAAGATAATTTCAAAAATTTTTCAGCCGTTAAAGAGGATTTAGGAATAGACGGCTTTGACGGAATTTTATTAGACCTTGGGGTTTCAAGTTTTCAACTTGACGACAGGTCGCGTGGATTTTCTTATATGGCAACCGACGTAAAACTCGATATGCGTATGAATAAAGATAATCCGCTAACGGCAGAAAAGGTCGTAAACGAGTATTCGGAAAAAGAATTAAAGAAGATACTTACTGAATACGGTGAAGAGCGGTTTGCTTTTCAAATAGTAAATAATATCGTTTCTGCAAGAAAAATTAAAAGGATAGAAACGACGGGGGAACTTATAGAAATAATAGAAAAAAGTATCCCTAAAAAATTCAAACAAGACGGACACCCTGCAAAACGTACCTTTCAGGCGATAAGAATAGAAGTAAACGGCGAACTTGACGGTCTTTATGAAACAGTTTTATCTATGGCAAGGTCGCTTAAAAAGGGCGGTAGGATAGCAATATTAACTTTTCACTCTTTGGAAGATAGGATAGTTAAAAACGCGTTTAAGGAATTAGAGTGTGATTGCGTTTGCGATAAAAGCCTACCCGTATGCGTTTGCGGAAAGAAAAAAGAAATTAATATTTTAACCCGCCATCCTATAACGGCAGGGGAAAAAGAATTAAAAGAAAACGGGCGCGCAAAGAGTGCAAAACTACGCGTCGCCGAAAAGATTTAAATGTAAATTCTTAAAAAAACAGGAGAAATTTGTATGGTTACAACCACTAGACGTTCATCAGAAGTCAGTTCTACTTATGAACCCGCTGTCGGCGGTGTTGCGTTGCTTGAAAAAACCCGTAGTTACGAGGAATATGCAAGCGCAGCGCCTGCAACCGAAGAAGATTTTAGCCAAGAAAAGGCTAAAAGACAGAGTAATTTGCAAAAACTTTTAAATTACGACAGATATGCAGAACAAGTGGTAGAACCGCAAACTACCGTTGAAAGTAAAGTGGAAACCGAAAGAGCAGCGCTTGCTGAGGAAGATATTCGCCCCACTTCTACTACCATGCAATTTGGCGACGATATAGACCAGATACGCAGAGAAATGAATAAGGCGCAAGAGCAAGCTAGCGAAGACTCTTACCATTTAAATAAGAGAGGTAAACTAGTCGTAACGCTTTACGCTTTGGCTGTTACTGTAATTTTGGCACTTATCGTGTTAAATACGGGTGTTTTAGCAAACTTGTCTGCGCGTGCTGATGCAAAAGCCGCTCAACTTGAAGCAACCGTTGCAAGATTTGAAACTATTCAAGAAGAAATTGAAGCAATGACTGACGCCGATTATATTATTGACGTTGCTCAAAATCAATATGGAATGGTTAAAAAGTAATTAAACCACATTTGTTTGAATACATTTATACCAAAAGGTATAAAGGAGAACAAAAAAATTAACGAAGGTTTATCAATAACGATTTTACGAAAGAGGTTATTCGCAATTATACTTGCGGTAGCCTTTTTATTTTTGTGCGTTTTAGGCAGATTATTTTACGTCCAAGTTATTTGGGGTGAAGATTTACAACAAAAGGCAATCGATCAATGGACGCGTGAAATACCGATAGTTGCTTCGCGCGGAAAGATTGTTGACGTGAACGGTGTAGTTCTTGCTGATAACGACGATACTTATACGG
Organism: Clostridia bacterium; assembly: GCA_017503265.1. Classification (GTDB taxonomy): domain Bacteria; phylum Bacillota; class Clostridia; order Christensenellales; family Borkfalkiaceae; genus UBA1259. The sequence goes on from JAFVTK010000094.1 coordinate 1,975, forward strand.
TATTTGTTCGTAAAAAAGCAGTATCCGACGTAGAAATTTTAGCAAACGCTCTATCAAAAACCCTAGAACTTGAATATGATTACGTTTATAACAGATTGACAACTACCGTTTCAAGTGAAGTTACTATAAAAAAACAAGTCCCGAAAGAGCAAATATCAGAACTGTTAAAACAAGAATTTAGCGGAGTGTATTATTCCCGCGACAATTCGCGCGTTTACCCGTATAACGAGTTTTTAACTTCGGTTTTGGGTTTTACTTCGACTGACGGCAAGGGACAATCGGGTTTAGAACTTTATTACGACAAATATTTATCGGGTATTAACGGAGAAATTTTGTACGAAACGGATATAGTCGGGGTGGAGATTGACGGCGGAAAAGCAAGTTATATCCCCGCGACAAACGGACTTAATATAAAACTTACCGTTGATTACGACGTTCAGCAACTATGTGAAGTGGCTATGGAAGAAGCAATGGAAATTCATAACGCTAAATCAGCGCAAATGATAGTTATTGACCCAAATACTAGTGCGATACGCGCACTTTGTTGCAAGCCGTCTTATAATCTAAATGAACCGCCTCGCGACGATTTAAGTTCGCTTAACGCGCTATCTCGTAACGGTTTGGTGTGCGATATTTACGAGCCAGGCTCAACTTTTAAGGTGTTGACTGCCGCAGCAAATGTCGAAGAATATTTGCAGGGCAATAAAAGTGCATTTTCGCCTAATCACATATATAATTCTTCGCGCTATCGCTATATTGACGGGCAAAAAGTTAAATGTTGGAGTGACCATAAAAACGGAAAACACGCAAGTTTAACCTTACAAGGTGGCTTAAACAATAGTTGTAACCCTATTTTTGTTGATATAGCAATGGCGCTTGGCAAGCAAACTATGTATAAGTATATTGAACTTTTTAATTACGGTAGCGTTACTGGGTTAGATTTTAACGGTGAAGCGCAAGGCATGGTGTTACCTGTATCGGCAGTACAAAACGTAGACCTTGCAAGAATAGCGTTTGGTCAAACGATAGCGGTTACGGGACTTCAACTTGCAGCTGCGACTGCGGCGGCAATAAACGGTGGAAAATACTATACGCCTTATTTAGTTAGTCAAATTTATTCGGAAGACGGCATTATTGCTGAAACTGTAAATCCCAAACTTAAAAACAGAGTTATTAGTGAAAAAGCATCAAATATAGTTAATCAAATGCTTGAAGCGGTGGTAGCAGAAGGTTCTGGCAAACACGCTTACATAGAGGGTTATAGGGTTGCTGGCAAAACGGGAACTGCGCAAAAGTATGAAAACGGAATTATTGCCGCAGGTAAATACGTTTCGTCTTTCGTGGGATATTTTCCTGCAAACGCACCCAAATATTTAGCGTTAGTAATAATTGACGAACCAAAAGGCGAGTATTACGGAAGTACGGTAGCCGCGCCTTATGCAAGAAGTGTTTTTGAAGGAATTATAAAGGTAAAAAATTTAGCGCCGTCGGCGTAGAGGATAATTATGAAACTTAATGAACTAATAGAAAAATTAGATATAGTCAAAATTATGGGCGATTTAACCGTCAATATCAGTAACGTGCAAATAGATAGTAATTCAGTTACTAACGGCAGTCTTTTTGTGTGCCTAAAAGGCGGTGATAAAGACGGGCACGAATATGTTAAACAGGTGGAAAATTACGGTGGCGCTGCTATAATTTGCGAGCGTGAACTTGAAACTATATTGCCACAAATAGTGGTTAAAAATACGCGCCTTGCGTTAAGCGTTATAGCCGCGGAATTTTACGATAGAGTTTGTGATAAAATGCGTTTAATCGGTGTTGTTGGGACTAACGGAAAAACCACCACGGCTCATTTAATAGGCAATTTACTTAATAACGCAGGTATAAAGTGTGGGGTTATAGGCACGCTTGGCACTTTTTACGGTGATAAATTTATTGAGCCTAATCTTACCACGCCCGATCCGCTAGTGTTGCATAAGATTTTATACGGTATGTATAACGAAGGTTACGATACCGTCGTAATGGAAGTTTCTGCTCACGCACTATATTTTCAAAAGGTAGGCGGATTAAAATTTGAAGTAGGTGTTTTGACTAATTTTACGCGCGACCACCTTGACTTTTTTGGGGATATGCAAAGTTACGAGCGTGCAAAAACTAAATTTTTTAACGAAAACGAGTGCAAGTACGTCGTAGTTAACGCTGACGATAATTTAGGTCAAAAAATTGCAGTTAAAGACGGCGTAATAACTTACGGTATTGATAACCCTGCGGACGTGTTTGCGATAGATATAAAAAGCACGGCAACGGGCGAACGGTTTGTAATAAATTTATTCGATTGTGTATACGACGTAAAATTAAAACTTACGGGTAGGTTTAACGTTTACAATGCTTTGGCGGCGGCTACGGTTTCGGCTCTAATTGGCGTTAATCCTAAAAAAGTTATAGAAGGTCTTAATAAAACGAACGGTGCAAGTGGTCGTATGCAACGCGTATACGGCGGTGATTTTTCAGTATACGTCGATTACGCGCATACTCCCGACGGGCTTTATAACGTTTTATCCGCGCTTAAAAAATCCTGTAAAAAGCGACTTATTTGCGTATTCGGTTGCGGTGGGAATAGGGACGTTGGAAAACGTGTAGAAATGGGCAAAATTAGTGGAGAACTTGCGGATTTTACCGTTATTACGTCCGATAATCCCAGATATGAAGAACCGATGGAAATTATTGCTGAAATAGAAAAAGGCGTTTTAGAAAAAAGTAAAAATTACGTTATAGTTCAAGAGCGCGCAGACGGTATAAAATACGCTATTGAAATGGCAAAAGCGGGCGACGTAATCGTGGTTGCTGGTAAGGGGAGTGAAAATTATCAAGAGATTCTCGGTATAAAACGTCCTTATAATGACAAAGATACCGTTGAAGATATTTTACGGAGAATACGCGCGCTATGACGTATATCATTTTAGGGTTATCGTCCTTGATTTTAACGGTAATATTAGGGCTGATAACTATACCTTTGCTTAAAAAAATCAAAGCAGGTCAAACTGTATTGAAGTATGTGGAAACGCATAAGGATAAAAACGGAACGCCGACTATGGGCGGGCTGTTTTTTATTATACCGTCGGTAGTAGTTTTTGTTTTATCGGGAACGTGCGCTCGTATGGCTACGGTTGCTTTAAGTATAGGACTTGCATTTATGGCGGTTGGTTTTATAGACGATTTTATAAAAGTAAAGTTAAAGCACAACGAAGGGTTAAAAGCATATCAAAAAATATTGTTTCAAGGCGCGATAGCGATTGTTTCGGGCGTGTTTGCCTATTTAAATGGAATAACGGTTTTTCATATTCCGTTTACAAAAAGTAACGTGAATTTAGGTATTTTTACCGTACCTTTCGTTGCATTAATATTTATTGCGACTACAAATTGTGTGAATTTGACTGACGGTTTAGACGGACTTGCTGGTAGTGTAAGCACGATTTATTTAATAATAATTGCTATTTTAATAGGGGTGCAGTCTACAAGTTTAGGATATATGTATCTTAAACCCGAAGAATACGAAAGTTTGCAAGCGTTATCCGTTTCATTAGTGGGCGGAATTTTGGGTTTTTTGGTTTTTAACGTATCAAAAGCGAGTGTGTTTATGGGGGATACTGGCTCGCTTTCACTCGGGGGATTTATTGCGGCGATAAGTATATTTTCGTCAAATAGTTTTTTTATTCCGATAATAGGAATAATGTTCGTCCTTTCC
>JAFVTK010000095.1 GCA_017503265.1 Clostridia bacterium
CAAGGTCAAGTTGGTGGGGGCATTGATTAATAAGCACTCCACCGCCTTCACCTGCCCAAGTAGCACGCCAACTGCCGTTATCGTAATATGCCTGAGTGCGATACCAGTCGGTAATAATCCAGTTTACCCTTTGCAAAGTGCCTATACCACCGTTTAAAATAATTTCACGCATTTTGCGGTAAACGCAGTTTGTGCGTTGGTTAAACATCATACCGAAAAGTGCATTTTTATTTTTTGCGACTTCGTTCATTTCTTTAACTTGGTCAGCATAAACACCCGCGGGTTTTTCGCAAATAACGTTAATACCACGGTTAAGGCACTCTATAACGATTTCAGGGTGTTGATAGTGGGGCGTTTCAACCAAAACGGCGTCAACAAGCCCGCTATCGAGCATTTTTTTATAATCGTCAAAATAAACAATATCCTTGTTTGATGTTTTACTTTTAAGATTTTCGCTTTTTGCGGGATTAACATCACACGCGGCGGCAACGTAGCCGTTTTCAATAATGCCTTTATCAAAGATATTCAAGGTATACGACGAGCCTTGGTTACCAAGCCCGATTATACCGAAACGAATTTTTTTCATTTTATAAACTCTCCGTTAATTTCTATATATCCAGCACCATTAAGCAAGTCTTTGGTTGCTTTTACGGCAGCATCAAACGCTTCCCGCGAGTTAGCAAACGCAAACTTATGCTTCATTTCGGTGTTATCAATATCTTTAAATCCTATAAACGAACTCAAATGAGGTTCTAACGTCAAAACCTTATCGTCTTTAATATCAGCGATAAGTTTGTCAATTTTACCGTCGCCGTATCCAGCAGGAACGATTTGTTGAGTTTGTTCGATAACGTCTTTAATATGGAAATAAATAGCCCTATGATGTAAAAGCGATAAGGTTTTATCAGCCTTTTCACCGCATTGAATAAAGTTTGCAGGGTCATAAACACACTTTATACCTTTAACGTTATCTAAAACATCAACGCACCTATCTGCAACGTCGCCGTAAATACCTTTTTCGTTTTCGTGGCACATTAAAACGCCGTATTCGTTACCGATTTCAACCATTTCCGAAAGATAATCAATAACTTTGTTTCTTTCTTCGTACGCTTTGTAAAAACTGAACATACGAATTTTATCAGTCTTAAATATGTTTGCAATTTCACAAACGTGGCGAACTGTGTTTTTATATTCGTTAAAATCACAATTAATATCAACTTTACCGAGTGCCGAACCAACTGACCAAACGGCAACGCCGTTATCAGTTAATATTTTTTGATATTCTTTTGCTTCTTCGGCGGTAAATGCTGCAACGCTTTTGCCGTTAATCCCCCTAACTTCAAGATATGTGATATTATTTTCATTTAATGCTTTAATTTGTCCTTCTAGCAATCTGTCCGCTTCGTCAGCGAACGCGCATAATTTAATCATAATACTAATTCAACTCCAATTCATTTTTCCAAATTTCAAGATATCCCATAATAGTTCTGGGTTTGTCTTCTGTTGCTCTTTTTTCACCAAGTACCGTGTTGTTTGCCAAATATTCAAGTTCGTTCATAAGCGATAAAGCGTAATCTTTATCAATTCTATCGCGATAAAGGTATAAAAACGTAAATATTGCAGGCGCACTCTCTAACCTAACGCGAAGTCTAACGTCGTCAGAAAGGTCGTTTTTAAGCGCATTTTCAAAAATATTAATGCATTTTTGAATTACGCCGATAGGCCAAAATCTTTCGTCAAGCAAACGTTTGTTAGGTTCGTCGTCAAAATGAACGTGAATCATTTGACGATTAACAACCTTGTTAAGATATTCAGAGTGTTCGTGAATATAATCAAAATATTCACGCATTTCCTTTTCCGCCCCCTTAAAGTAAACGGGCATAAACTTATTGATAAGGTCGTTTAAGTTAAGTTCAGTATTCCACATTAATTTTGACGCACAGTAAATTTTCATAGCGGCAAAATTAGATGGCTGACCACAACCTGCTTCCATAAAGACGTGAATAGCGCCAAGTTCTTTAAACCACTTAAAGTTTTTATCAAACGCTTGCCACATAGGCGCAGGCGCAAGAAAATCGTGGAAATTAGCGTTGTACGACCAAACTGCAAGGTGATTAATAAATGATAACCAACCTTCAAAAATATCCACGTTAGACATAACGTCTTTCCCGTGCCAACGTGGTTTTATGCAATGGTAATTGCGTTCGTCGTTAAGCGCGTAGTTTGCGCAAACTTGCAGGGGTGCAATAAGAATACCAAAGTTATCCGCGGGGCGCAAATCTTCATATAAAAGTTTATACGTTCCGTCAGGTTGTTTTTCAACGGGCGGTTTTATCGCTTTTGAATAACCAAAGGTAAAGAAGAAAATTTTACCCACGCGTTCGGGGTGCTTTTCTTCAATCCACGCATTTAGCGCTTTAACACATTTATTAGCAAAATAGAGAGTTACCCCCGTAAAACCGTTATATTTATCGAGCAGTTTTTTACACTCTGGGCATTCACAGTAAGTAACAACGTCTTGCATACCAAACATATATAACTGGTCGTTAGGTGTATCTTCTATTATTTTTTTCATATTTTCGATATACTGCAAGGTCATACCTTCGTTAGATAAACAAAGGTTTTTGCCGTTTTCAGCATACCAGTCGGGGTGTTCTTCTTTATATTTATCATGCGGAAGAACGCGGAAATAAGTATGATTGTTTATTCCCCAGCCTTCGTCCATTTGGCGTAAATTCATACGATAGCAATATTTTTTATTGCCTTCTCCTGGGTATCTACGTTCCAAATGTACGGGATAAATCCCAAGCGTGCGCATAGGAATATCAGGTTTTTCAACGATTAACGTCGGCTTTAATTCAAGCGGTTTACTATCAAACGTGTATACCGTTTCAGCAAATATTTCAAGATTAAATAATACTTTTAATAAACGGTAAACACCAAAAAGTGTACCTTGTCCAG
>JAFVTK010000096.1 GCA_017503265.1 Clostridia bacterium
AGTGCCTATTTGCAAACTCTTTCCGTCAAGCATCATTGCTTCCAAACCGAAAGTAGCAACTGCGCCTGCAAACTTTTCTTTATCGGTCTTTCTACCCGTAAACACGGGGATAGCAAGCGTTTCTTCCATAAAATCTTTATAGACGTTGAGCATTTTAACGGTTTCTTCCATCGCTTCGTCTTCGGTTGCGTGGACGGTATGCCCTTCTTGCCACAAGAATTCGCTAGTACGAAGGAAAGGACGGGTGGTTTTTTCCCAACGCATAACGTTACACCATTGATTCATAATTACGGGTAAATCTCTATACGACTGTATCCATTTTGAATACATAGTGCCGATAACCGTTTCGCTGGTGGGGCGAATTGCAAGCGGTTCTTCAAGTTTTTCACCGCCAGCGTGGGTAACGACAGCAACTTCAGGCGCAAAGCCTTCAACGTGTTCTGCTTCTTTCGTGAAAAAACTCATAGGTATAAGCAAAGGGAAATAAGCGTTTTTGCTACCCGCTTCTTTAAAACGCCTATCCATATCTTTTTGTATATTTTCCCAAATAGCGTAGCCGTACGGTCTAATTACCATAGTTCCCTTAACGGGACCGTAGTCTACGAGTTCGGTTTTTAAAACCACGTCGGTATACCATTGTGTAAAATTCTCATTGATGTCCGCTATTTCTTTTACGAATTGTTTTTCAGCCATAATTATCTCCGTGCATAATATTCCATTATAATGTATCATCATTATAACATAATTGTTAAAAATATATCAAGTTTTTTTATAAATATTTGCGGAAAAAGGCTTGAAAATAACGCTTGTTTACTATATAATATATATTGTATTGCGTTGGCGGCTTTATTTATGCGCGGACAAAAAAACGATATGCGTCCGCAAAACGTAAAATCCGCTTATCATCTTCAAGGAGGATTAACAATGGAAGACGTAAAGCAACTTACTATTAACGCCATAAGGGTACTCTCCGCAGAAGCTATCCAAAAGGCAAACTCCGGTCACCCCGGCTTACCGCTCGGCGCCGCACCTATCGGCTACGCAGCGTTTACTAACATGACTTTCAACCCGAAAGATACCGCGTTTGATAACAGAGATAGATTCGTTCTTTCTGCTGGTCACGGCTCTATGCTTGACTACGCGCTTTATTATCTTTTCGGCTTTGGTCTTAAAAAGGAAGAATTAATGAACTTCCGTCAACTCGGCTCACGCACGGCTGGACACCCTGAATACGGTGTATGCCCCGGCGTTGAAACCAGCACCGGCCCGCTTGGACAAGGCGTTGCAAACGCTGTTGGTATGGCTATCGCAGAAGATTATCTTGCAAATAAGTTTAATCGCGAAGGCTTCCCCATCGTTGACCACTATACCATTGCTCTTTGTGGTGACGGCTGTATGCAAGAAGGTATTGAAAACGAAGCGGCTTCACTAGCAGGCTCACTTAAACTCGGTAAACTTATCGTTTTATACGACGATAACGATATTACCATTGAAGGTAACACCGACATAACCTTTACCGAAGACGTTGGCAAACGCCACGAAGCACTTGGCTGGCAAGTTATTAAAGTTAAAGACGCTAACGACGTAGCGGCTCTTAACCGCGCTATCAAGAAAGCAAAGGCTGAAAAAGAAAAACCCTCGCTTATCATCATCAAATCGGAAATCGGTTACGGTTCTCATCTAGTAGGCAAGGCTGCTTGCCACGGCGCACCGCTCGGTGAAGAAGGCGTTGAAATCTTAAAGAAAAATCTTAACTGGACTTGCGATCCGTTTGAAGTTCCAGAAGAAGTATTTAAGCATTGCAAGAAGTTTGCTAACAAGGGTAGAAAGGCTCAAAAGGCTTGGAAAGCAATGTTTAAGGCTTACGAAGAACAATACCCCGAACTCGCAAAAGAGTATATCTCTTGGAAAAAGAGAGAACTCCCCGACCTTGCTGCAATCGAAGAACTTTGGCAGTTTGAAAAAGACGACGCTTCTCGCGGATACGGCGCAACCGTTCTTAACAAACTTGCTAAATACGTTCCTAACCTTATCGGCGGTAGCGCAGACTTAGCGCCTGCAAACAAATCTAACATGAAATCACGCGGCGAATATTTACCCACCGATAAGAGCGGTTCAAATATGCACTTCGGTATTCGTGAACACGCTATGGCGGCAATCGTAAACGGTATGTATCTCCACGGCGGACTTATCCCCTACTGCGCAACGTTTGCAGTATTCTCCGACTATATGAAGAACGCTATGCGTATGTCGGCGATTATGGAACTCCCCGTAACTTATATCCTTACGCACGACTCAATCGGCGTTGGTGAAGACGGACCTACTCACCAACCTATCGAACACCTTGCAGGTCTCCGCGCTATGCCCCATATGAGAGTTTATCGCCCTGCTGACGGTAGAGAAACTGCCGCTGCTTGGATAAGCGCGCTTAAAGGCAAAGATCCTTCTTGCTTGGTACTTTCACGTCAAACGCTTCCTATGCTCGAAGGAACGGGCAAAGATGCGTTCAAGGGCGGATACGTTCTTTTAGACAGCGCGAAGAAAACCCCCGACGTTATTCTTATCGCTACTGGTAGCGAAGTAAGCCTTGCAGTAAACGCGAAGGCAGAACTCGCTAAACAAGGCGTTGACGCTAGGGTAGTTTCTATGCCTTGCGTTGAAGACTTTGAAGCGCAAACCGAAAAATATAAAGAAAGCGTTCTTCCCAAGGCAGTACGCGCAAGGGTTGCTATTGAAGCAGGCTCGCCTATGTGCTGGTATAAATACGTCGGTATGGACGGAAAGATTATCGGCATGGAAACCTTTGGTGAATCCGCACCCGCAAAGAAATTGTTTGAAAAATACGGCTTTACCGTTGAAAAAGTCGTTGAAGCGGCTCTTTCGGTTGTTAAATAATTTTAACGTTAAAAAAATCAACCCCGTGGAAAATTCCACGGGGTTAAATTTTTATTACATAAGTTTATCCATTTTCATCTTTTAAGTCGTCCGCAACAGGTTCATTACTTTGGGCTTCTTTTTTATCTTCTATTATATCGGCTATACTTGAAAGAATAACGGCAAATAACGCTATAATTCCACCGAATACAAATTCAAACGACAAAACGTCCATACCTACTAAAAGCGACACGGCACCCGTTATTACCGCTGAAAACGGCATAATTATCGAAACCGCGGTAGGATTTACAAATTTCATAGCGTACGTCCTTAAAAACCAGCACAACACGTTTGAAACCAACGCCAAAACCACTAATAAGGCTATTCCGCCAAAATCAAAACTAAATCTTATGGCTTCAATCGGCTCACCGTTAACTTTTATAACAGAAAGTAACATTGCCGAAAGAAGTGATACTATCGTAGAAGCCCATTGTTGTATCAATAAATATAATAGCGTATTAAACTTTTTAATTTTAACACCCGTATACGCAATGTTTACGCCGTATAAAACGCCAGCCAAAGCGCACAACAATTCACCCTTGCCAAAAGAAATGCTTTCCGCCCCGAAGTTCATGCCACTCAAAATAAACATACCTACTAAACACAGTACGCTTGAAACTATCGTTAATAAACTAGGTTTTTTCTTTATGGCGAAAAACAAAATTATAGGAACGACCACGCACGAAATGTTTTCTAAAAATGCGTATTTAGTGGGCGTTGTATAAAGCAACCCGATTTTTTGAACTAACGATGCTACCGACAAAAATATACCAGTCGGGATTGCGTATTTAAAGTAGTCTTTATTTAAATTTTTAAGTTTTTTAATACATATTAAAAGTAGTGTTAAGGCAGAAATTAAACTTATAACGGCAGAGCGGAAAGCCACCGAATAGTGTTTATTAATAACTACGTTAAGTGGCGGAGACGACCCCCACACGAATATTACGAATACCAACATTGCGTAAGCAAGCACTTTTTTGTTTTTGAATAGTTTTTCCATAGTCCTTCCTTTTTTAACGTTTAATTTTTACATCAATTATTATAATGTTTTTATTGACATTATGGAAGCGACAGTTTATAATAGGTGTGTGAAAAAATTTCACAAGGAGCAAGCATGGATACCGTAAGAATTAAGGCTTTTTTATTAGCAGTTAAATACGGCAGTTTTTCCAAAGCGGCGGAAGAATTATCGTATACCCCGTCCGCGCTTTCACATATAGCCGACGCAATGGAAGAAGAAACGGGTGTAAAAATACTTAACCGCACCCACAGCGGAATTGAACTTACCGAAAACGGAAAAGTTTTATGCGAAAAATTTACTGCGATTATTGACGCCGAAAACTTGCTTTTTAAGGCTGTTGAAAACATTAAACACGGCAACGACACTCTTACGGTAGGCTGTTATTCGAGCATATCAAAACACCTTCTCCCCGAAATAATAAAAAAATTTAAAACGGCTTATCCACAAGTAAAGGTTAGTATAAAGGTTGAAAACGATATGCGCACC
>JAFVTK010000097.1 GCA_017503265.1 Clostridia bacterium
CGCTATTTGGACGGCAAATTCAAATACGCCCTATACGGTTGAATATTATTTTGAGAATATTGAAAACGATAATTATACCATTGACAATAGTAAAACGGAAAATAAAACGGGTACTACGGATACGGTTGCTTACGCGGAAATAAAAACTTTTGACCACTTTACACCGAGTTCAAGCGCGGTTTCAGCAAATATTAACGGTAACGGCGAAACCGTTCTTAAAGTATACTATACTAGAAATAAATATCGTTTATCAAATGAAAATACTTCTATAGGTAGCATCACAAACAGTAAATGGTATAAATACGGCGCAAACATTCAAACTGTCGTAACGCCTTATTTAGGATATGATTTCATAGGTTGGTATGGCGCAGAATTACTTTCTACCGAATTAAATTACGAGTTTACGATAGACGAAAACGTCGTTGCTAAATTTGAAGTAAAAGAAGAGATGAAAATATTTGAATTTCGTTCTACTTTTACTACTTGTGAAATAACATGGTTAAAAGATGAAACGATTACAGAATTGATTATACCCGATTGCGTAACAAGTATAGGTTATGATGCGTTCAGAAATCTTAGATTAACGAGTGTAGATATACCAAATAGTGTAACTAGTATAGATAGTTATGCGTTCGAGGGTTGCACTTTACTAATAAGAATAAAAATACCGAATAGTGTAACTAGTATAGGTTGTGGTCCGTTCAGTGGTTGCAGTTCGCTAAAATATAACGTAAAAGACGGTTTGAAATATTTAGGTAATGAAGAAAACGAATATCTATATCTTGCAGATACTGAAAACGACGATATAACAAGCGCTATTATTGAAGATGGTTGTAAACTTATAGGTTATGATGCGTTTCATTCTTGCAGTTCATTAACGAGTGTAGAAATACCGAATAGTGTAACGAGTATAGGTGGTTATGCGTTCCTTGGTTGCAGTTCATTAACGAGTGTAGATATACCAAATAGTGTAATTAGTATAGGTAGTTCTGCGTTCGATTATTGCAGTTCGTTAGAAACGATTTATTATGAGACAGAAAACAAGCCTGCTGGTTGGGACAGTTCTTGGAAAGGTAACTGTATTGCACAAGTCGTTTGGGGATATAAAGGATAATAAAATTAAGGCTCGTTGCAAACTTGCAACAAGCCTTATTTTTTAGGTAAAAAATCCCATAAAACATAAATTTGCATAAACTATAATAATATTCAAATAAATTATGCATAAAATATATAATTATGCAAATATTTATAAATATTCATAAAAAATATTCATAAAAAATTTATAAAAGGGGTGTTAAACTGTTGACTTATATTTTGGCTTGCGGTATAATATGCAGGAAATTAAAAGTTCCCACGGAGGTTATTATGAAAAAAGAAGACATTAAGAAAGTCGTTTTGGCGTATTCGGGTGGTTTAGATACGTCTATTATTATTCCTTGGCTTAAAGAAAATTACAATAATTGTGAAGTTATCGCAGTTGCTGCTAACGTTGGTCAGGCTGATGAACTTGAAGGCTTGGAAGAAAAGGCTATTAAAACGGGCGCAAGCAAGTGCTACGTTTTAGATTTAACCGACGATTACGTTGATAATTATATTATTCCTTGCGTTAAGGCTGGCGCTATTTATGAAGAATATCTTCTCGGTACGTCGCACGCGCGTCCTTGTATAGCAAAAGCGCTTGCTGATATTGCTAAAAAAGAAGGCGCTGACGCTATCGCGCACGGCTGTACGGGTAAAGGTAACGACCAAGTTCGTTTTGAACTTACCTTTAAGCATTTCTGCCCGAATATGACCATTATCGCGCCTTGGCGTGAGTGGGATATTAAGTCCCGTGAAGAAGAAATCGATTATGCAGAAGCGCATAACGTACCTTTAAAAATTAATAGGGAAACCAACTATTCAAAAGATAAAAACCTTTGGCACTTATCTCACGAAGGTTTGGATTTAGAAGACACCGGCAACGAACCTACTTACGAAAAGAAAGGGTTCCTTGAAATGGGTGTTTCGCCTATCGACGCTCCCGATAAGCCCACTTACGTTGAAATCGAATTTGAACAGGGCAAACCCGTAGCGCTTGACGGAAAGAAGATGAGCGCTAAAAACGTTATATTAGAACTCAATAAACTCGGTGGCGCAAACGGTATCGGTATTCTTGATATCGTTGAAAACCGTCTCGTTGGTATGAAGTGCCGTGGCGTGTATGAAACTCCCGGTGGCGCAATTTTGTATAAAGCGCACAGCGTTCTTGAAACTTTGTGCCTTGACAAAATTACTATGCATGAAAAACAAAAACTTGCAATTACTTACGGCGAACTCGTTTATAACGGACAATGGTTCACGCCGTTACGCGAAGCGCTTGCAGCGTTCGTTGATAAAACGCAAGAAAAGGTTACCGGTAAAGTTCGTCTTAAACTCTACAAAGGTAATATGATTAACGCAGGAGTATGGAGTCCGTATTCACTTTACAGCGAAGAAATCGCTACGTTTGGTGAAAGCGACTACAACCAAAAAGATGCTGACGGCTTTATTAACCTTTTCGGTCTTCCTATCAAGGTTGCTGCAATGGTTAACGAAGAAAATAAGTAAGCACGAACAATATTCGTCCTGCACGGGCTTTTTTCCGCGCAGGACAATTTCAATTTAAACGGAGATACTAAAATGGCTAAAATGTGGGCGGGGCGTACCGACGGCGTTACCGATAAACTTGCGGACGATTTTAATTCGTCAATTAAGTTTGACAGTAAAATGTATAAGCAAGATATTACTGGTAGTATAGCGCACGCGAGTATGCTTGGCGCAAAAAATATTATAACCGAAAAAGAAGCGGACGCTTTAATTGCAGGACTTCAAGATATCTTAAACGATATTGAAAGTGGCGCGCTTGAAATCGATTATACTTGCGAAGATATACATATGTTCGTTGAACAGGTTTTGACTGCAAGGATAGGCGATTTGGGTAAAAAACTTCATACGGCAAGAAGCCGTAACGACCAAGTTGCGCTTGACACAAGGATGTATTTGCGTGATCGCACGGTTTCGATTATCGGTAAAATTAAAGATTTGCTTTACGCAATCACGTTAAAAGCCGAAGAGCATAAAACGTCTATAATGCCTGGGTACACGCACTTACAGCGCGCTCAACCCATAACGTTCGGGCATCATCTTATGGCTTACGCTATGATGTTTTTGCGCGACGTGGATAGATTTAACGATTTAATTAAGCGTATCAACGTTTGCCCGATAGGTTCTTGTGCGCTCGCAGGCACTACTTACGATACGGATAGAAGATACGAAGCGCAAAAATTAGGCTTTGACGAAATTGCCCTAAACAGTATCGACGGCGTATCCGATAGGGATTTTTGCGTGGAATTTGCTTCCGCTTGCTCTATGCTTATGATGCATTTGTCAAGGCTGTCAGAAGAAATTATTCTTTGGTCTAGTTGGGAATTTAAGTTCGTTGAACTTTCCGACGCGTACACTACTGGTTCGTCAATAATGCCACAAAAGAAAAATTCCGATATGGCGGAATTAGTGCGTGGTAAGACGGGTAGAGTATACGGCGATTTAATAGGGCTTTTGACTATGCTTAAAGGACTGCCGCTCGCATATAACAAGGATATGCAAGAAGATAAAGAAGCGGTATTTGACGCGGCGGATACGGTTGATATGTGTTTGGACGTGTACGCGCCTATGGTTGCTACTATGAAAGTTTTGCCTGAAAATATGCTTGTTGCAGCGCAAAAAGGTTTTATAAACGCAACCGACCTTGCCGATTATTTGGTTAAAAAAGGTTTGCCGTTTAGGTCGGCTTATAAAATTTCAGGGCAAATAGTTGGCGATTGCATAAAGAGCGGAAAGGTTTTAGAAACTTTAACGCTTGAAGAATATAAGTCGTATAGCGATTTATTCGATAGCGACCTTTTTAAAGAAATAAGTTTAGAAACGTGCGTATTAAAGCGCATATCCGAAGGCGGAACTTCACCCGATTCGGTTGCAAAACAGATAGAGTACGTTAAAGGAAAAATTCAAGATGTATAACGTTTTTATTGACGGAAGCGCAGGGACTACGGGCTTAAAAATAGTTGAACGCTTATCCGCGCGTAAAGATTTAAATTTAATATTGCTATCAGAAGAAAAAAGAAAAGACCTATCCGCAAGAAAAGAAGCGATAAATTCTTGCGACGTTGCGTTTTTATGTTTACCCGACGCTGCGGCAATCGAAGCGGTTTCACTTATCGAAAACGATAAAGTTAAAGTTATAGATACGTCTACGGCGCATAGGGTTAATCCTGCTTGGGCGTACGGTTTCCCCGAACTCAAAGGGTTAGAAGAAAAAATTAGAAATTCTAAAAGAATAGCAAACCCCGGTTGCCATGCGAGCGGTTTTATCGCTCTCGTAAATCCACTTATTGACGCAGGCGTTATAAGTAAAGACGTGGCGTTAACTTGTTTTTCAATTACGGGGTATTCGGGTGGCGGAAAGAAAATGATTGCCGAATACGAAAGCGCGGATAAACCCCTGCTTTACGGCGCTCCACGCCAGTACGGCTTAACGCAAACGCATAAACATTTACCCGAAATGAAGGAAATTTGTGGACTTAACAATTTGCCGATTTTCTGTCCTATCGTCGCTGATTTTGACCGCGGTATGGAAGTAACCGTTCCGCTTTTTAGTAAAGATATAAAAACCGATTTAAATGGCATAAAAGAAATTTATAAAAATGCGTACAACGGAAAGGTTGTTAAATTTAACGACTGCGCGGACGAGAGCGGATTTTTATCGGCAATGAGTATGCGCGGTAGAGACGATATGGAAATATCGGTATTCGGTAACGACCAAAGGATGTTGCTTTGCGCAAGGTTTGATAATCTAGGCAAAGGAGCTTCGGGCGCAGCCATACAAAATATGAATATATTGCTCGGCGTAGACCAAACGACGGGACTTAACGTAGGAGAATAAATATGAAAGTTATTAACGGCGGCGTATGCGCTGCAAAAGGATTTAAAGCAAACGGTGTGCATTGTGGAATTCGCCACAACCGTAAAAAGAAAGATTTGGCGCTTATATTTAGTGAAGTTCCAGCAACTGCGGCGGCAGTTTATACGACTAACTTGGTTAAGGGCGCACCACTTACGGTTACTAAAAAGCATATCGAAAACGGTGTAGCGCAAGCGGTAATTTGTAATAGTGGCAACGCAAACACTTGTAACGCTAACGGTGTGGAAATTGCCGAAAAGATGAGCGACCTTCTCGCAAGCGCGCTTAATATAAAAGCAAGCGACGTAGTCGTTGCATCTACTGGCGTTATAGGGCAACCCTTAAATATAGAGCCTATTGCGAACGGTATACCCGAACTCGTTAATGGTTTAGCGAAAGAACACGCGCACGACGCGGCGGAAGCGATTATGACCACGGACGTTGCGGTTAAAGAAATTGCGGTAGAGTTTACCATAGACGGTAAAACTTGCCGTATCGGCGGTATAGCAAAGGGTAGCGGTATGATACATCCTAATATGGCTACTATGCTCGTATTCATTACTACCGACGTTAAAATTTCGGCGGAAATGTTGTCAAAAGCGCTCAAAAGCGATATTCAAAACACCTTTAATATGATTAGCGTTGACGGCGATACGTCAACTAACGATATGGTAACCGTACTAGCAAACGGCATGGCTGGAAATGCTGAAATTAAAGAAGACGGCGCGGACTTTAACGAGTTTATGAAGGCGCTTAACACGGTTAACGTAACGCTTTGCCGTATGATTGCAGGTGATGGTGAAGGCGCAACTAAACTTTTAGAGTGTTCGGTTAGCGGTGCAAAAGATTTAGGAACGGCAAAGACGGTTGCAAAAAGCGTTATTTGTTCAAGCCTTACCAAGGCTGCAATGTTCGGCGCAGACGCAAACTGGGGGCGCGTACTTTGCGCAATAGGTTATTCGGGTGCAGACGTTGACGTGAATAAAATTGACGTTGCGTTTAAGTCGGATAAAGGCGTGGTAGACGTGTGCAAAAACGGTGCAGGCGTAGAATTTTCAGAAGAAAAAGCAAAAGAAATTTTGCTTGAAAAAGAAATTACGATTGTAGTTAACTTAAATCAAGGTGAATTCGCATCAAAGGCTTGGGGCTGTGATTTAACTTACGATTACGTTAAAATAAACGGCGATTATCGCACCTAAACGGGAGTATGGAGATGGATAAACATTTTTCAAACGCGCAACGCGCAGAAGTATTAACGCAAGCGTTGCCGTACATAAAAGGTTATAATGGCAAAGTTTTAGTCGTAAAATACGGCGGAAACGCAATGATAAATCAAGAACTTAAAGAGCAGGTTATGGAAGATATCGTACTGCTACATTTAATCGGTGTAAAAGTCGTTTTAGTGCATGGTGGCGGACCTGAAATAACCGACCTTATGGCAAAACTCGGCAAGAAATCAGAGTTTGTGGACGGCTTACGCGTAACCGATAAAGAAACGGTAGATATCGTTCAAATGGTGCTTGCGGGTAAAGTCAATAAGTCGCTCGTAAACTTCCTTGAAATGAAAGGCGGAAAGGCAATGGGCATTTCAGGTATGGACGGCAAACTTATTGAAGCAAAGATGAAAGACGAGCGTTTAGGCTACGTTGGCGATATTACTAAAATTAATATCGAGTGTGTAGAAGATTTATTGCAAAACGGTTATATACCCGTAATTTCAACTATCGGTTGCGACGACCAAGGTAACGCTTATAATATTAACGGCGATACGGCGGCAGCGCGCATAGCAGGGGCTTTGAGCGCGGAAAGGCTTATTATGATGACCGATATAGCAGGGTTATTAAAGGATAAAGACGACCCAAATACTTTGATCCCTGAAATAACAGTTTCGGAAGCAAAAACGCTACTTAAAGACGGAACTATTTCAGGTGGTATGATACCCAAAATTAAGTGTTGCATAGACGCTATTAATCACGGCGTTAAAAACGTCGTTATAATGGACGGCAGAATACCGCACTCAATACTTATGGAAATACTTACCGACGAAGGCGCGGGAACTATGGTTGTAGGTGATAAATGAACAATATAGAATTAGATAAAAATTACGTCGCGAATACTTATGCGCGCTTTCCGGTCGAAATATCGCACGGCAAAGGCTCTTTAATGTATTCACCCGACGGAAAAGAATACATAGATTTAGGTTCTGGTATAGGCGTAACGGCGTTTGGCGCGGCTGACGAAAAGTGGGTAGAAGCGGTAACGGCGCAATTAGGTAAAGTACAACACACGTCAAACCTATATTATACCGAGCCGTGCGCAGTTCTTGCAAAGACGCTTTGCGAAAGAACGGGTATGAAAAAGGTTTTCTTTGCAAACTCAGGCGCGGAAGCCAACGAGTGCGCTATCAAAGTTGCAAGAAAATACGCCGCGGATAAAAAGGGTAAGGATTATAACGTAATAGTAACCTTGAAAAACAGTTTTCACGGTAGAACTTTAACCACGCTTGCAGCGACGGGGCAAGATAAATTTCACGAACTTTTTCAGCCTCTAACGGGCGGTTTCGTTCACGCGACGGCAAACGATATTGAAAGCGTAAAAACCGCGGTTAAAGACAACAAGGTATGCGCGATTATGATTGAGTGCGTGCAAGGTGAAGGTGGCGTTATAGCGCTTGACAAAGACTTTGTTCAAGGCATAAAAGAAATTTGCGATAAAGAAGATATTTTGTTCGTCGTTGACGAAGTTCAGACGGGTAACGGTAGAACGGGTGAACTTTACGCGTATATGAATTACGGCGTTAAACCCGACGTGGTAACTACGGCAAAAGGTTTGGGCGGTGGCCTGCCTATCGGTTGCTGTATGATGAACGATAAAACTCAAAACGTTTTGGGATTTGGCGACCACGGTTCAACCTACGGCGGTAACCCCGTATGTGCGGCTGGCGCAATAAGCGTTATTGATAGAATAGACGCTAAATTGCTTGACGAAGTTAAAGCAAAAAGCAAATATATATTCGATACGCTATCTAGCGCAAAAGGCGTTGTATCGGTAAGCGGTATGGGACTTATGGTAGGTATTAAGACCGAAAGGGCAGCAAAAGACGTTATAGCAGAGTGTATGGATAACGGCGTTTTATGCTTATCTGCAAAAGATAAGGTAAGATTACTTCCTGCGCTCAATATACCTATGGAAACGCTTAAAAAGGCGATTGAAATAATCAAAACCGCGTGCGCAAAATAAAGGAGCAAATATGAATTTTAAAGGCAGAAGTTTTTTGAAACTTTTAGACTATACGCCCGAAGAGATTAATTACTTAATCGAACTTGCGGCGGATCTTAAAGATAAAAAGAAAAAGGGGATACCGAACAAAGCGTGCGAAGGGAAAAATATCGCGTTAGTATTTGAAAAGACGAGTACGCGTACCCGTTGCGCGTTTGAAGTGGCTGCTGCTGATTTAGGTATGCACCCCGTATATTTAGACCCCAAAGGTTCGCAAATAGGTAAAAAAGAAAGCATAGCCGATACGGCAAGGGTTTTGGGTAGAATGTTCGACGGTATTGAGTACCGCGGTTTCGGTCAAGAAATCGTTGAAGAACTTGCAAAGTACGCAGGCGTACCTGTTTGGAACGGTTTAACGAACGAATATCACCCCACTCAAATTTTAGCCGATTTTTTGACTATAAAAGAGCATTTTGGGTCGCTTAAAGGCAAAAAACTAGTTTATATGGGTGATGCGCGCTATAATATGGGCAATTCGCTTATGGTCGGCGCAGCAAAAATGGGTATGCACTTCGTTGCGTGCGCGCCCGAAAAATATTTCCCAAATAAAGACTTAATAGGCGAGTGTCAAAAAATAGCGAAAGAAACGGGCGCGGTTTTAGAATTTATTACCGACCCGATGGTTGCAACAAAAAATGCCGACGTAATTTATACGGACGTTTGGGTATCAATGGGTGAGCCTGACGAAGTTTGGAATTACAGAATTAAAGATTTAATGCCTTATCAAGTAAACAAAAAACTTATGGATAACGCAGGTCCGCAAGTTAAATTTATGCATTGTTTGCCCGCGTTCCACGACTTAAAGACTAGTATAGGCAAAGAGATGTTTGAAAAATTTAATATTTCAGAAATGGAAGTTACCGACGAAGTTTTTGAAAGTGAGCAGTCGATAGTGTTTGACGAAGCCGAAAACCGTATGCATACGATAAAGGCAGTTATGTACGCAACGATAAAATAATAAACAGAAATAAATAATTTAAAACCGCAAAGATTTTTCTTTGCGGTTTTTTGTTTGTAATCGTTTTGGTAAAATTTGTTAAACTAATGGCTTTTTTGCGTTTATATATGACAGATATTGTCATAATTAACGGTTATTATATAATCACAAAAACAAACAAATGTTCGGATTTTTGACATATAATATTGACTTTGGTAAAAAAATGAAAGTATAATAACGCTGACATCGATGGCAACAAAACAAATAACAGGAGACCTATAATATGAACGTATATTATGCAAAAACCGCGCTTTACGCTTACCCTAATTTAGAAGCGGTTGCGGAACAAATTGACGAACTTGTGGAGAAAAAGGCTTTGTCTTCGATAAACGATTATTCACCAGCGGTGGAGCAATGTGAAAAAATTATTGATTTTACTTTTCAGAAGGATGCGTTATTTGCGCTTAAAATACGTTTAAGAGAAGTGTTTGATAAACTTACCGAATTAGAAAAAGACTGTTTAGAGTACAAATATTTTAAAAGGAAACCCAAGGAGTATTTTATAGAATTTGATTTTGAGAGTAGGGGATATTTCCGTAGGCAAGTTAAACTTGCTAAAAAAATCGCTATTGCATTAGAAAAAGGTGGCGCAGACGATAAATGGTTTGAAGAAAACTGTTTGTCAATGGATTTTTTCAAAGAACTTTTAAAACGCGTTATTGAGCGCGAAAGTAATACGCGCAAAAACAAGAAAAAAGTTAAGGCAAAACGAGATGTACGTTTAAGCGAAAAGCGTCTTACCGCCTAACTATTCGTAATCGTTTTCGTCGTAAAACGCAGTTGCGGCAGTTTGATTTTGTTTTTTCCCAAGAGCGAAAAATAATGCAACTACGCCTGCAAAAATTAGACATACTATAATTGCAACTTTTAGTCCAAAAACGCCGTCGGTTGCGCTATTAGGCGTTTCGGGGGTGGGGGTAGGCGTTTCAGGTGTAAGAAATGTCAGTTCGTTGGGGTGGTTAGGGATTGAAAAGGGAAAAACTTCGGCTTCTTTAACGTAGCCTAAACGTCCGTTATAAGAAACGTAGAAGATTTTTCCGCTTTCGTGATTAAGCGACCCGTAATAATTAAGTTCTCGATCCGCAAATATATATTGTACGGGGTTGGATAGTGTAAAATCTTCGTAGAGAACAGCCGTGCCTACCGTAGTTATGGATAGAACGACGTAAGGGTTTTCTACCGCTAAATCGTCTTTAAAAAGGTAGTCGGTGGGGACAAACCCGTCAATTGCAGCAGTTCCACCGTTGCCGTAACACTCAACGTGCGTTACGCTAGCGTTACTTTCAAGCACTTTGACGTAATAAGTATACGGTAAATAGAAAAGCGGGTTTATATCGTCGGCGTTTTGGTAAAATGGCGTTTCTTCGGTTATAACGCGCATATAAACCGATTCCGCGTGCGCTTTTTCGCTAAAAATATTTATAGTTAGGAATATACATATAAGACTTAATATAGTGGTCAAAATAATAAATTTTTTTCGCATAAATAACCTTCTTAATTATAGAGCGGTAAGGTAGATTATAAATCATAAACGCTATACTTGTACGGCGAAACTCGTCTAAAAAACGGCTATATTGTCAAAAACGTATTTTATCACCTACAAATGTAGAGTTTGATAGGCTAAAACTGCACGCATAAGTAAAATTAATTGACTTTTTATTCGATTTATAGTAAAATCGCATTTGTACTTTAATTATACGGGCGCATATGCGCCTATCGGAGAAAGTTATGGAAAAATATTTTGAAATTGCGGCGTTCGCCTTATATTTCTTGCTCGTGTTAGGGGTTGGTATTTACTTCTTCTTAAAGAGTAAGGGAAAAGGCGAAAAAGATTACTTCCTTGGCGGAAGGAATATGAACGGCTTGGTTGCGGCGTTTTCGGCGGGTGCTTCGGATATGTCGGCGTGGGTTTTAATGGGGCTTCCCGGTGCTATTTACCTTTTCGGTTTAGGACAAGTTTGGATTTCGATAGGGTTGCTTATCGGTACGGTTTGCGCGTGGCTTTTCGTTGCGCCACGTCTTCGTAGATTTGCTATTAAAGCGGATGACGCTATTACTATTCCGCAGTTTTTTTCAAATAGATTTAAGGCAAAAAGCCCGGTTCTTCGCATTGCTTGCGCCGTAATTTTCGTTATTGCGTATTGCGTTTATACCGCGTCAAGTTTATCGGCTTGCGGAACGCTTTTTGAAACGGTTTTAGGCGTAGACCCAACTCTTGGTATGGTTATTGCGGCGGTAGTAATTTTGGTGTATACTTTACTCGGCGGATTTAACGCGGTTTGCTGGACGGACTTCTTCCAAGGCTTGATTATGCTTGCTGCGCTTATGATAGTTCCTATTATAACGCTATTTATTACCGACCCTTCGGCTATGGCAAATCCTCTCGTAGAAACACCTAATTATTACAGTTTCTTGTCAAGCGGTAGTTTTGACTGGGCAAGTATTTCGGATATTCTTTCGGGGCTCGGTTGGGGATTAGGTTATTTCGGTATGCCACATATTTTGGTGCGTTATATGTCTATCCGTTCGGAAAAAGAAATGAAAAAATCTCAAATTATCGGTATCGGTTGGTTTGTGATTATAGTATTTATGGCTACGCTAGTGGGTATCGTTGGTCGTGAACTTTTGGGTAATAAATACGTTAACGCCGTAGACGGTGATGAAGACGTAATATTTATCGATATGGTTCGTAACATATTCAGTTACGGCGGTTTGGCGCTTATCGGCGGTCTTATGCTCTCGGCAATCGTTGCTGCGGCAATGAGTACTGCGGATTCTCAATTACTTGCGTCGTCAAGTTCGTTTGCTTCGGATATTTACAAAACCGCTATTAAGAAAAACGCATCTGATAAAGAAATGCTTTGGGTTGGTAGAATTGCCGTTGCAGTAGTTCTAATCGTGGCGCTCTTTATAGCGCTTAACCCCGCTTCGGGTGGCATTATGGCGCTTGTCGAATCGGCGTGGGCAATATTTGGCGCGGCGTTTGGACCTGCAATTCTTTTATCGCTTTTCTGGCGTAGGTTTAATTACAAAGGCGCTGTATCGGGTATCATTACCGGTTTTGTGGTTTCGGTATTTTGGATGTTTGCGTTTAATAAAGGCGTGGACAGTTGGATTGTTAGCACTAACCTTTACGAACTCGTTCCCGGTTTCGTTAGCGGTTTAATCGTATGCGTTGTGGTTACGCTATTAACCAAAGCACCGTCCGAAGAAGTTCTTGCTCTTTACGATTCGGTTGGTAGTTCGACAGAAGAACAGGTAGCCGAAAACAAAGAAAACGCTTAACTTAAAATCAGTAAAAGGCAATCCTACGGGTTGCCTTTTTGAATACGGCTTTCGTTACATAGTATTGAATATAAAAGTCATTAACGCTCAAAATAATTTTATGGACTACGAAAAAATTTACGTTGACGTTACGGCGGAATTTAGTCGTAAAGGCGGTATGCGCCCTAAAATTATCGTTTGGGGCGACGGCCAAAAATTTGAAATTGATAACGTTAAGGAAATTTGTCGCGCACCTTGTAAGTCTGGCGGTGTATTACCTAAAAGATATACGGTAACCGTTTGGGGAAAACAAAAATATTTATACTTTGAGCGCGAAAAGGAGCGCTGGTTCGTTGAAAGGGAGATTAAATGAGAACTATACTGCATAGCGATTTGAATAATTTTTACGCTTCGGTTGAACTGTTAAAGCATCCCGAGTGTAGAGATATGCCCGTTGCGGTCTGTGGAAGCGTAGAAGATAGGCACGGTATAGTTTTAGCAAAAAATCAAGTTGCAAAGGCGCTAGGCGTTAAAACTGGCGAAGTGCTTTGGGAAGCGCAAAAAAAATGCGCGAATAACCTTATAACTTTTACGGCTGATTTCCCTGCGTATTTAAGGGTGTCAAAAGCGGTTAGGGATATTTACGGGCGTTTTACCGATCACATTGAATCGTTTGGGATTGACGAGTGCTGGCTTGACGTTACGGATAGTGTAAAGCATTTTGGGTCGGGTGAAGAAATTGCTGAAAAAATTAGGTTAGCCGTAAAAAAAGAAATCGGCGTAACGGTGAGCGTAGGGGTTAGTTTTAATAAAATTTTTGCTAAACTCGGCTCGGATATGAAAAAACCTGACGCTGTAACTGTAATTTCGCCTGAAAATTACAAAAGCACCGTTTGGAAACTACCAGCTGAAGAACTTTTATACGTCGGCAAAGCGACTAAAAATAAACTCAACTCGATAGGAATACATACGATAGGCGACATAGCGAATACCGACGAAAAAGTATTGACGGGTTTACTTGGTGTTTGGGGTAAAACGTTATACCGTTACGCAAACGGACTTGACGATTCGCCCGTGGTTGATAAAAAGGACGCTGAAAGCGCAAAAAGTATAGGGAACAGCCTTACTGATTATAAAGATTTATATACATTTGACGAAGTTAAAACGCTTATTCTTTTACTTTCCGAATCGGTTGCGGCAAGGTTGCGTGAAAGCGGTTTAGGGAGAGCGGGTACGGTTAAACTTTCGGTTACCGATAACACGCTAAAAACTTGCGGAAAGCAAATCACGCTCGATAAGCCAACTAGTTCCGCAATAGGCATAGCCAACGCCGCTTACGATTTGTTTTCTTCGCTGTATAAATGGCAAAATCCCGTGCGAGGGATAGGCGTTGCCGTAAGTAATTTTACTTTGGGAACGGAACAATTAAGTTTTGATTTTAATGGTATAAGCGACGATAAACAAGATAGGCTAGATTTGGCAGTAGACGGGATAAGACGAAAATACGGAAATAATTCCGTGCAACGCGCGCGCATTTTACAAGATAAAAAACTTGCTGAAACGGATATTAAAGGCGACCATCTCGTCCACCCGGGGCAGTCGGAAATAAAAGATATTGACGAATAATAACCGCAATTAAAAGGGCGGTTTTTATTTTTTAAATAGTATTTGATTTTTTAATTAATTTAAATAACAGCAAAAAAAGATTAGAATTGAGCAAAAAAAGAATAATTAAATTCATTGATTAAAGTAATTTATAATGATATAATGTATAACAAGATTAAATCTTGGAGAAAGAGATGAGCGACGAAATTAAAAAAATTTTAACTGATGAAAACGTTGATAAATATAGGGCTATACCATTTTGGAGTTGGAACGACAAGTTAGAACCTGACGAATTAGTTAGACAAATAAAATGGATGAAAGAAAACGGCTTTGGCGGTTACTTTATGCACGCGCGTGGCGGTCTTACTACCGAGTATTTAAGTGACGACTGGTTTAAGTGTATAGAAGCGTGCTTGGATGCTGGTGATAAGTACGGTATGGAAAGTTGGGCGTACGACGAAAACGGCTGGCCAAGTGGGTTTGTTGGCGGTAAACTTTTAGAAGATATGGAAAACCGCGACAGGTATTTGACGTTTGATAAGGGCGAACTTAATAAAGAAGCGCTTGTTTCTTATCTTTTGACCGAAGATAAATTGATTAGAACAACCGAGGGTGGAAAAGGGGAATATTTAAACGTTTACGAACATTATTCCGACACTACTGCGGACGTATTAAATCCCGAAGTGGTTGATAAGTTTATCAATATGACGCACGCCGAGTATAAAAAGAAAATGGGCGAAAAGTTTAACACTTCGTTAAAAGGGTTTTTTACCGACGAACCGCAATATTTCCGTTGGGCGCATCCTTATACTAAAATGATGGTTAAGTATTTTAAGGATGAGTACGACGAAGATATTTTGGACCGTTTGGGGCTTATGTTCGTTGAAAAAGAAGGCTACCGTGATTTTAGATATAAATACTGGTTGGGTATGCAAACGCTACTTCTAAATAACTTTTCAAAAAAGGTTTACGACTGGTGTAATGAAAACGGCGTAATGCTTACCGGACACTATATTGAAGAGCGTAACTTGCGTATGCAACTTTTATGCTGTGGCGGAATTATGCCCTTTTACGAATACGAGCATATTCCAGGGGTAGACCATTTGGGTGTGGCTACACCGTCGCCCGTAGACCCAAAGCAAATGGCGTCGGTTGCAAGGCAATTAGGAAAGAAAAAGACGCTTACAGAAACTTTTGCTTGCTGTGGCTGGGGGATTACTGCAAAACAGTTGAAAAGGATTGCAGAGTGGCAGTACGTCAACGGTGTTAATTTGATGTGCCATCACCTTTTGCCATATTCTGAGCACGGTCAAAGAAAGCGTGATTATCCTGCGCATTTCTCGTGGGCAAATCCGTGGGTTAGGGAAGAGTTTAAGCCGTTTAACGATTACTTTGCGCGTTTGGGTTGTTTACTTGGTGAAAGTGATGAAGTCGTTAGAGTAGCGTTATTTTGCCCTATAAGGAGCGCTTATTTTGATTATAAACGCGACGATTATAATGCTGAAATCAAGCCTGACACGTCTTACATAGAAACTGCTAAAAAACTTTCCGCAATGAATATTCAATATCACATTATCGACGAAACCGTTATGGAAAAACACGGCAAAGTTAACGGCGATAAACTTATGGTTGGAAAATGTGAGTACGATTATATCGTTTTCCCAACGACTTATACTTTTGGCAAGGCAACTGCTACGCTTATGGAAGATTATTTTTCTGGCGGTGGTAAAATGCTGTTCGTTGACGAAATGCCAGAATATTTAGAAGGGCAACCCCATAAATATAATCTTAAAAGCAACGTTACTTTGGACGAAATCGTAGCGGCGCAAGAGTTTTCTGTTGACGACGTGAACACGGAAATTGAATCTACTTTGCACTTGGTAAACGGAAAGAAGTTTATTTATGCTGTAAACCTTTCTGAAAATAAAGATTATACTATCACGTTTAACGGCAAATTTAACAGTTTTATAAAATACGATATTGAAAGCGGCAGGACCGAAAAGGTTTCTTGTAACCTCAATTTTGCAGCGGGGCAGTCTTACGTTCTTTTCTTATCCGACGATAAAGTCGAATACGTTGCACCGCTCAAAGAAACCGTTTTGGACGGTGAATTTAAAATAACCGACGCGAGCGATAATTATATGACACTCGACAGGGTTGCTTATTCGCTTGATGGAATAAATTACAGCCCTGTTTTGCGGTATATGGGCGTGTTTAACGAGTTACTAAACAAACGCCACTCTGGTGACGTTTACTTAAAATATTCTTTTAATATAGAAGAAGTTCCCGAAAGAATTTCTTTCTTGTCCGAAGATATGCACAACGTTTGGTGCGAAGTAAACGGCGTTCGCGTTGAGTTTAACGGCGTTTCTGATTTTGAAAAGAAAATCTATAAAGCAGATATTTCTAAATGTGTTAAAAAGGGTGTAAACGAAGCGGTCGTTAAGATTAATTTTTATGAGAGCGACCACGTTTACTACGTTTTGTTCGGCAACGTTAAAGGCGAAAGTCTTAAAAATTGTCTTGCGTACGACACTACAATTGAATCGTGCTATTTGCAAGGTGATTTCGGGGTGTATTCAAAGCAAGGCTTTGTACCCGGCAAAAAGAAAAATATTCTTTTATCCGACGACTTTTATATAGGTAAGAAAAAAGTGATTATAACCGATACGGTTAAAGACGGATATCCGTTCTTTGCAGGCAAAATGACTTTTGAAAAGACGTTTGAAGGCGACGGTAAGCCTACTATGCTTAACCTTAAAGGTGATTTCTGTTTGTGTGAAGTATTGATAAACGGAAAGAAAGTTGAAAAATCTTATTTTGAAAATAAGGTAGATATAAGCGATTACGTCGTTAAAGGTGAAAATATCGCAACGGTAACCGTGTGGTCTGGTAACAGAAACCTTTTAGGCCCACACCATTATTTGACTGACGAAAATCCTACAATCAGTCCTAATACGTTTGAACTAAAAGGGACTTGGAAAGACGGCGTAAGCACAATGGAAAGAAAAAATTACGCATTTGTCCGCTTTGGATTATTTAACGATTAAAATAAAAAACCGCGATTAATCGCGGTTTTTTAGTTTTATTTCATTAATTGCTTTACAAGACAAAAAAATACAGACACCTTAATTGGTATCTGTATTTTTTGGTGTGAAGGATGGGACTTTCGCCTGTGCGACCATACCCGATAAACGGTGGGTGACCACCGTTTACCCTTACGGGAAATTGCTAACGCAATTTTCTCCTTAATTCAAGCCCCACCCTTTATAAAACAAAAAAATACAGACACCTTAATTGGTATCTGTATTTTTTGGTGTGAAGGATGGGACTTGAACCCACACGGATAACCATACGCCCCTCAAACGTACGCGTCTGCCAATTCCGCCACCCTCACGCGTTTCAGCCTTTATATATTACTCAAAAAATTATCTTTTGTCAAGGATATTTCCGTATAATTTTTTATATTTTGAAAAAGTTTGGTGAATTTTTTTTATATACTCACGAGTTTCGGTAAACGGTACGTTGGTTAAAGTTGTTCCGTCAGCGCTGTACTCTTTATTTTGAAGCCAAAGCGAAACGTTTCCTTCGCCAGCGTTATATGCGCAAAGGGCAGTATCAAGGTTGTCAAATTTCATAATTAAATATTTTATATAGTAACAACCAAAGTTTATATTTGTGGTTGGGTCGGTTAAATCGTAACGTTCAATGCCTTGTAATTTAGCGATATATTTTCCCGTATCGGGTGTAATTTGCATAAGACCTAACGCGCCCGCGTCACTTACGGCGTTTTTATTAAAACTGCTTTCAACTTTGATTACCGAAAATATAAGCGTACTGTTTAATCCGTAATAGTCAGAGTATTTTATTACTGCCTCTTTATATAAGGTGGGGTATAAATATTTGCGTGAAAAGCAGTTTGCGGTAAAATTTAAACACATTGCGATCCAAAATATAGATAATATCCCAACCGTAATTTTAAACACTATACCAAGTGGTGATTTTAAGTAACTTTTTCTCATAACTCAAATACTTAAATTAGTATATGCGTTTTAGCGTTATTTATATAATAAAAAGGGAATCGGTTTTTGGTCGATTCCCTTAAAAATTATTCAACTTCGTTTGTAGTACTCTCTGTCGTTTCAGTTTTCTTTGGTATAAACAGCGGTATTTTTTTGATTATATAGAAAGCAAATAAAGCAATTCCGCCAACTATAAAGATAATTGATTGCCATTGCGACGGCGCAAGTCCTAAAACCATTGCACCGCGTTCGTCGGTGCGGAATATCTCAATAAAAATTCTCCATATTCCGTATGCAATTAAATATATATGCATAGTTACGTTGCAATCTTTCTTAAAGTATAGGAAAGATAAAACCCCAAAGGTTGCAAACAAGAATAACGCTTCGTACAGTTGAGTTGGAACGTAATACCCCCAAAGACCAACGTCGGGCGCGCGCATATATACACCGCCAAAAACAAAATCTTCGCCGAGATATGCGCCGTGGCAACATCCGCTCATTAAACAGCCTAAACGTCCAAAACCGTGCGCAATAAGTATGCAGAGTGGGGCAACGCGAAAAACTTCGTTAAAATACTTTTTGTGTATATCTTTTTCCTTACCTTTAAAATAAAATTTACCTATAAGGAAATACAGCAATAGAAAAGAGCCAGCACCGCCTATAAGACCACCCATAACGGTCAGGCCTGCGCCGTAAAAGTCAAAACCTGCTTCGGGGTTTTCAATATAATCGTAAAGCGCTTGATAGAGTTTAGCAAATAAAAAACCAACCGCAATGGCGGCAATCGCTATAAAAAAGATATAGTCTTGTATTTTTGCAGGTACGCCTTTTTTCTTCGTGTAAAGATAAAAAACGCCGATACAACTGATTAATCCAACGGCAATGCAAATTCCGTACATATACACGCCGTTACCAAATAAATAAAAAATAGGATTAGGTAACATAATTTCTCCTTTAATGCTATTATTATACAAGTCGATTGAAAAAAAGTCAACGAATATAAATTTTTCTTTAAAAATTTGTTTGCATTTGCAAAACGTTTTGTGTATAATTATATAGTGCTTTGGGAAAGTGTACATTTTTATCTCGTTAAAGCATATTAATTATATATTTTGGAAAGGTATCGAAGTGGTCAAAAACGCATCGCACTCGGACGAAGTCCTGCGTAGCCAAAGCGGAGCAGAATTTGTGGTTGTAAACCGCATTTTGATATCTTTCAAATATACAACTAAATAAAGATACGGAAAGGTATCGAAGTGGTCAAAAACGCATCGCACTCGGACGAAGTCCTGCGTAGCCAAAGCGGAGCAGAATTTGCGGTTGTAAACCGCATTTTGATATCTTTCAAAAAACAATTTAATAAAAGGTACGGAAAGGTATCGAAGTGGTCATAACGAGCCGCACTCGAAATGCGGTTGTCCGGTTTCGGGCACATGGGTTCGAATCCCATCCTTTCCGCCAAAATGGGCGTTTTTTGCTAAAAAATAGGTGAAAAAGCCCCTTTTTTTATACTTTTCAACCTCAAAAGACGCTCTCGTCCGAGATTTTTGGGTAGTAAAACGGGAAGTAAAAGCCCCCGAAAAATCAGTAAGGCTTTAACTTTTTCGCTTCTCGCTGTTGCACCTTTTCCGAAAAATGGGTATAAATATTAGCCGTAACGTTTGACCCAGGCAAGTGCCCCGTCCAAAGATTAACTAACTCATTTTCAATTTTCACGTCGCGCGCTTTGCTTGTAAAAGTGTGCCGTAAGTCCTTAACGGTATTTTCCGTCCAAAGTTTACCGAAATAGTTTGAAACGTGTCGGTCCTTAAAATGCCAGTCGTCTTTTTCTATTTTGTCCCGAATTAAATACAGTGCTGGGAATATCGGAACGGTACGCGTTAAATTCTCAACTCGTCGCTTCTGGCTTTTCTTTAATTTAGCGTTAAAAACGGTAAACGTTCCACGCTCCCAGTCGAACGACATTTTTTCAAGTTCAGCGCCGCGGATACCCGAATAAAGTATAATCAGATACGCAGTACCGAGCGCGCCGCTTTCGTACATAATTTTCTTAAACCGCTCTATTTGCTCGTCGGTTAAGTTTTTACCCGGCTTGCGGCAATGCCTTTCAATTATAACGCCTTTCATCGGGTTAATCTGGCAAAAACGATTTGCGACGGCAAAATCAAAAATACCGTTGAGCAAAAATTTTGCATTCTCACACGTCTTGCCTAATCGTTCGTGCAGGTCGTCGAAGAATGGTTGCAGGTCCATAGGTAGAATATTATTTATTTTTCGATCGCCGAAAGCCGGTTGAATATGGTTGTTATATACGCTTATATACGACTTTTTTGTCGTAACGTTGACGTGCGCGCCTTTATTTTTCATCCAAAATTGCGCCACATAATCGAGTGTGTCAACGTGCTTTGCTTTAATCGTTGCGCCCATTTTCCGTTTTAAGTCAAGAATAAACGCCTTGGCTTTTTTCTTTGCGACCTCGTAATTTTTAGAAGTAAATGCTTTATCAAAGCCGTCGCGCCGGTATCTGAATTGATGTAAGCCGTCAACGGTAATTCGATAGTGTAAATCTTTCAAAAATGGCATAGTTTCCAACTCCTTTGCAGTCCATAACTGACGATTTGACCTATTAAGTTGTAAATCTTCATTTTTCCGCGTCGGCGGGGGAGAATTAAAGCCGTCAAGTAATCTTTCGACGGCTTCGCTTACTTTGATATTTGGGTTGAGTTCGTGAAATCGGTACTTAACTTCGGAAAGAAAAACGCCGATTTTCGTTAAATAGCCTTGCATTTCTTCAATGCGTTCAATAAAATTTGCCATAAAAAAGCCTCCAAGTTTTTGGCTTCATTGTATAGCAAAAACGAGCAATTTTCTTAATACTAAATTTAACTCACTTTTTCAACTCTTAACTAAATTTAAGTTGAGATAAAGAAAAAGTGAGTTATTTTTTTATTAGTTTACCTTGCGCAGCGGTCGCCTTAATTTGTTTAAGGAAAAAATCCCTTTCAAACGGTCCAAGTTCGCCAAACGCTTTTAAAAGGTCCTTTTCGTCTTGGGTGAGAGTGTCGCCCATCGGTGCGACTGATTGTGTGCGAGTGCTGCCGAACTCGTCAACGTTGTTGCCTATCAGATAGTCAACCGTTACGTCAAATATTTTTGATAATTTTATTAAATCGTCGTTGCAGGGTTCACACTTTCCGCGCTCCCAATCACCGATATTATAATATTTTAGCCCCATTTTTTCGGCAAGTTCTTCTTGTGTATATCCAAATTCCCGTCTTAATTCTTTAATTTTAAGCATTTCACACCACCTTTTTTAAAATTATATAGAAAATTTCCATAAAATACTTGACTTGTGGAAAATTTATTTGTAAAATTAAAAATGTGGAAAAAATCCACAAAGTGAAAGGAGGCAGAAAAACTCCCCCACGGAAATCCGCAGGGGATAAAATTCAAAGAGTTTATAAGTTATTGATAAAAGTTGAACGTAGTTCTTTTTTATCTTGCGCTTTTTGTATGTTGCTGTTAAGTGCTTTGTGATACTTGTTATGCCAATCTTTATCGTATCGACCACGCGTTTTTTGACAAGTTTCCTTGTACGCTTTGGGTTGTGCGTTGCGCAGGTCTCGCTGATAAAGTTTTTGGTTAATTTTCTCGCAAGCAGTTTTTACACCGGCAGAAAATAAACTCATAAGTGGTTTACCTCCTTTCCCCGCAAGGGGGGATATTTGGTTTTACGTCGCCGTCGACTTCGGCGACGAACCACCTTTTTTGATTATTATATCATAAAAGGCGGTGCGCTTTAAAGCGTTTTACAAAAAAAGTCAGATTAAACAAAAAGGTGGTTTTATGAAAAGAACTTTTTTCGAAGCGTCGGTCATTTTTGAAGCCGACATACAACCGGGTGACGGTTTTAGTTATTTGACAATTTACGGAAAACACATAAACGGCTATTTTTGCTGCTTGCCGAGTTTTAGTATCGGGTGCGAAATGGCAGAACCAGAAGACATTTTTTATAATAAGGCGCGATTAATTGAAGCCGGGCTATCGGTCGACCAAGCAA
>JAFVTK010000098.1 GCA_017503265.1 Clostridia bacterium
CCTTTTGCTATCGACAAAAGTTTGTCGTCGTCGTACTTGCCGTATGCTTTACTATTTTTCAAAAATTCGTAAGAAAGGGCTTTAAATTCTTCGTTGGTCATTGCTTTAATATATTCACCAGAAAGCCATTTCATTTTAGTTTCGTCAAAAATAGCAGGTGATTTACCTATACCTTCCAAAGAGAAGTTTTCAACGAGTTCTTGAAGATTCATTTTTTCAACGTTACCTTTGGGGCTCCAACCAAGAAGCGCAATGTAGTTGACAATCGCTTCCTTAACGTATCCTTTTTTAACGAAGTCTTCATAACTTGCGTCGCCGTTACGTTTAGAAAGTTTATGTTGCGCGTCTTTCATAATAGGGGGCAAGTGTATATAAACGGGGCGTTCCCAACCGTAAGCGTCGTACATAAGATTATATTTAGGCGTAGAAGAAAGGTATTCAATACCGCGAATAACGTGCGTAATACCCATCAAATGATCGTCGATAACGTTTGCGAAGTTATAAGTGGGCATACCGTCGCTTTTAATCAAAATACCGTCTTCGATATCCTTATAATCAACGCTGATGTCGCCGTAAACCAAATCGTGATAAGTACCCGTACCGCTTTCAGGAACGTTTTGACGGATAACGTAAGGCTCGCCTGCGGCAATTCTTTTTTCAACTTCTTCTTTTGAAAGTTTTAAACAATGCTTATCATAACGCATATTGCCAGCGTCGTCTTTTAGCGTTTCAATCCTTTCAGGCGTACAAAAACAATAATACGCCCCGCCAAGTTCAACTAATTTTTTAGCGTATTCAGTATAAATATCTTTTCTTTCGCTTTGAACGTACGGTCCGTAATTTCCGCCAACGTCAGGGCCTTCGTCGTACATTATGCCAGAATCGCGCATAGTATCGTAAATAATTTGAACAGAGCCGTCAACGTATCTTGCAGTATCCGTGTCTTCTATTCTCAAAATAAAATCGCCACCGTTCATTTTAGAATAAAGATATCCGTAAAGCGCGGTGCGAAGTCCGCCTATATGCAAATACCCCGTAGGGCTGGGCGCAAAACGCGTTCTTACCTTTTCCATTATAATTCTCCTTGTATCGTTTTGAAATATTTTTCTATATCCGAATTTTCTTTAAGTGCTTGCAACCGCCCTTCTGAATTATATCCGTAAAATCTGTTGCCAGCAACTATAACGTGGTCTATTAAATTTACACCGTGTAGAGCGCAAAGCGCGATAATCTTCATTGTCGTTAGATCGTCCGATTGACTTGGATTAGCGTTCCCGCTCGGATGATTATGCGCGATAATTGCGTAAGTCGGTTTATGTATTGCAACCGCTTTTGCCATTTCGGGAATATCTGCGGTTACACTTTCAGAATTATTGTCGGTGTATTCGATTTTTGTAATAATTTTATAATTTTTATTAAGCAAAACCAACAACAATTTTTCGTCGCGTAAATTTTTAAAACAAGCGGCAAGATAGTCTTTTATTTGAACAAAACTCGTCGCGTAAGAAATTTCTTCTTTTTTGCCTTTTAATAATTGAAACAGTTTACCAAACACTACTAACTCCGCCGCAACCCTTTCTCCAACACCGTCAACGGACATCAGTTCTTTGGGCGAAGCGGTAAAAATCAAGTCGAGAGAACCGAACGTCTTTAATAGCCTGTGCGCAATAT
Source organism: Clostridia bacterium (assembly GCA_017503265.1). Classification (GTDB taxonomy): domain Bacteria; phylum Bacillota; class Clostridia; order Christensenellales; family Borkfalkiaceae; genus UBA1259. The sequence continues at coordinate 1,672 of JAFVTK010000098.1, forward strand.
TGTTTGTGTTTTTCCTTGGCAATAGCGGAAAAAGCAAAATTTCCAAATATTCGTGTGGGGCGAGCGCGTCGGGGTTTTCGATAAGTTTATCGACAAGCCTTTTACGATGCCCTGCGTGTAAATTTTCTTGCTCACTCATACACATAATTGTAACATAATTTAATAAAAAAGCAAAATAAATGCCATTATTTTTTATATTTTGAATACAATAATATTTAAATTATAGTATAATATAATAGCAAAAAATCTTACGGAGCAACATTTTGAAAAATTACGCTGAATATATCGAAAATTTAAAAAAGCTTATTTCTTATAAAACCGTTGCCGCACCGGCAGAAGAAAATGCGCCGTTTGGCAAAGAAAATCTTAAAGCGCTTCATTTCTTTTTAGATTTAGCAAAATCTTTCGGGTTTGAAACGATAAATTACGACAATTACGCAGGTGAAATTTATTATGGCGAGGGCGAAGAAATAGGTATCGTTGGTCATTTAGACGTAGTCCCCACGGGTATCAGTTGGGAAACAGACCCGTTTACGCTAACGCTTAAAGACGGATACTATTACGCAAGGGGAATTATTGACGATAAAGCGCCAACACTACTTTGCTTGTACGCGTTAAAAGAACTAAAAGATAGCGGTGTTAAAGTAAATAAAAAATTTCGCTTGTTCGTCGGCTGTAATGAAGAAACTGGTTGGAAAGATATAGACTACGTTTCGACCAAAACTAAAATGCCATATTACGGATTTTCCCCAGACGGAAATTTTCCCGTAAGTTACGCTGAAAAGGGTGTAACCAACGCGTACTTTGAACTACCTTTACTAAAAAACTTTTTCGGCTTAAAAGCAGGTACTGTAATTAACGCCGTATGCGACTATGCGTGCGTAAACGCAACCGAAAACGGTATAAATAAAAAATTACTTGAAAAGTACGGACTTAAATTAAAAGACGGAAACGTCATTGAAAGTTACGGTAAAGCCGCGCACTCGTCCACGCCACACCTCGGTAGAAACGCGCTAAAACCACTTTTCGAGTACTTTTTAGATATGGGTGAAAACGTTAAAGACGTATTAGATTATTTGTTCTACGATAAAGGTGGTATTTCTAAAATGGAAAACGAGCAAGGCGTGTTAACTTCTTC
>JAFVTK010000009.1 GCA_017503265.1 Clostridia bacterium
AAATCATTCCATACAACAAGCAATTCCTATCTTATCGCTAATATAAGGGCTTATAATGAACTGTTTTAATTTTAAGTTTAAATTAGCGGTTTACCTTAAACTTGGTTTAGTTTGTATCTTGACGTTTTTACTGTGTACGGTTGGGATAAACACCACGGCGTTTTGGATAATTTACAATACTAGAAAAGTGCCTTATACGGCTTACTTGATAACTAGATTATTCGTGCAGGGGCAAATTTGGAACAGCGTATTAAATTACGCTATGCTGTTTGTGGCGTATCCGATAATAATTAAAATAAAAGAAACGATTAAGAAAAACAAATCGTAAAATAGTAAAAAAATTCGGTTTTTGCCGAATTTTTTCTTTAAATTACAATTTTTTAAGAAAATTTTAACATTTAAATGTTAATATATAAATAACAATAAAAAAAGGAGGGCATAAAGTGCAAGAAACGTATAATTACCACGATTATGACAAGATGGAAATTGCCGTCAAAACCGCCAAAGAAAAACGCTTGATTGAAGATTACGCGCTTTTTGGCTTTAAATTAATCGACAGATACGCCGATAAAGTTTATTCAGACGTTGCCCACCTTACCTTTATTCGTCCGCATAAAATCCCTAATAAAGACAAACTTCAACTTTTGCAAATTTATTATGAGAATTATATAAACGACGAAAGCGAACTTGAAAAAAACAAACGCACAAAATCGGGTACTTTTGCCGCGTCTGCGCTACTTTCGGGGCTTATTTTGTTGTGTTTGGGCGTGATATTTATTTTTGCTACGCCTATCGTAATAAACGTAATAGGCTATATTTTATCAGCGTTAAGCGTTACCGTGGTAGTCTTAATGTTGGTTAAAATTAAAAAAATTATTAAACTTGAAAACGAAGATTTTATTTTTAAAACCGACGCGATTAAGCGGAATATAAATTCAGTATTAAAAACTGCGCGTGCGTTAACGGAGGGCGAAGATGTTAGGTAGTAAAAAATTGCGTTTTCGCCGTAAACTGTATTTTAAAAAGCGTTCAACTGATTCGCGCGCGGTTAGAATAAAAACCGAAACTAATAAGGCGGGCGTTTTTAAGAAACTTTCGATAGTATTTCTTATTTTGGTGCAACTTGCATCACTAATTTTTCTTTATACTTGGTTTTCTGTTGCGTCTAAATGGGTACTGCTTTTTAACTTTATTTTGAGTTGCGTAACTTGCGTCTACGTTTTGTCTTCAAACAAAAACGGACTTTCCAAAGCCGTTTGGATAATGTTTTTGTTGGTGTGTTTTGCGTTTAGCAATTTAATATACTGGTTGTCTGACGAGCGCGTGTTTTTCCGCAAAGCAAAAAAACGTTATAAGGCAGTTTACGATAACGCCGAACAGCAGTATGCCGTCGAAAATTTAAACGGCGGATTTAATAACCCCGTGGTTGAAAGTGATTGCCGATATCTTTATTCTGTGGGTAGGTTTAACGCGTATAGGGAAAGCGATATAAAATATTATCCGTCGGGAACGCTGTTTTTTGACGACGTTTTAGAAAGAATAAACAACGCTAAAAAGTTTATTTTTATAGAGTTTTTTATCGTGTCGGACGGCGTACTTTTGGATAGGTTTTACGATATTCTATCTAAAAAGATAAGTGAAGGCGTGGAAGTTCGTTTGATTTACGACGATATGGGCAGTAAGGGAACGCTTTCGCACCGTATGAAAGTTAAACTTAAAAAGGCAGGCGTAAAATTAAAAGCGTTTAATAAATTTTTGCCGTTGTTTTTGGTTGGTATGAATTACCGCGACCACAGAAAGATTATTTCGGTTGACGGTGATACGGTTTATACGGGTGGTAGCAATCTTGCCGACGAGTACGTCAACGAAAAGCGTATGCACGGATACTGGAAAGATACGGGAATAAAGATTACAGGCAAGGCGGTTGACGGGTTTACGTTGATGTTCTTAAAACAATGGGAAGTATTGACGAGGGCGCGTGAAGATTATTCTCAATATCTAAATTTGTTTACGCCCACAAAGTCAACTTCTACGGTAGTGCCGTACGCCGACGGGCTTGATTACGATCACCCGATAGGTAGGGGCGTATACGAAAAAATTATTGCAGGTGCAAATAAGTTCGTCTATATTATGACGCCATACTTTATTATAGACGACGGTATGACCGACATAATAATAAACAAAGCGCTCTCTGGCGTAGACGTTAGGATTGTATTGCCTGACGTTCCCGATAAAGCGTACGTTTACAGCGTGTCAAGAAACAACGCCGAAAAACTTATTGATTACGGTGTAAAAGTTTATACTATGACTAACGCGTTCGTTCACTCTAAAATCGTACAGTCGGAAAACTGCGTATCGGTTGGCTCGGTAAATATGGATTTAAGAAGTTTTTATCAGCAGTTTGAGTGTTCGGTTTATACGGACGACAAAACCGTTATGGCGGACGTATTAGACGACTTTAATGAAACTTTTGAAGTTAGCGCGCTTATAACCGATAAAAACAAGCGTCGCAACAACGTATTCCGCCGAATTTTAGCAGGCTTTATGCAACTGTTTGCGCCTTTTATGTAACGTTTTAACAATATTTAATCTATGCCCGAAAGGATTTGCTTTTCCTTCGGGCTTTTAATTTGCTCTTTATAAAATCCACGCTAATAAAACCGAAACCGAGATATAAAAGCAGGTTAAATAATACCATAACCGACGAGCATACCATTAAAGTTAAAAATATTCCTAACGACGAAACTAGCATTTTTTCTAACATAAAACCTATAAGCGCGGTGGGGAAAACCGTTATAACGGAAAAAACAAGAAACTTTTTATACTCGGGTTTTTGCCCACAATTTTTCTTTAATAGAATTAAGTTTAGAATAGACGTTAAACCGTAAACGAACGCAAACCCGATAATGAGTGCGTAAATGCCGAAAAACTTCGGCAAAAAGTAGACCGATAAAAGCATAAATAACCCACTTATTATGTAGTAAACGAGAGTTTTATTTTCCATACCCATAGAGTTAAGCATACTTGTGGTGATGGCGGATAAACTCATAAAAAGCATTAAAAACGCGCTGTAAGAAAGGTATTCGCCACACTCGTGCCCACCGAAAATAATTATACCTATTTCACTACCGCAAACCCAAAAAACAGGTATAAAAAGACAGGTTAAAAAAACGGTGAATTTTAACGCCTTTTCTATGTCGCGTTTTAGGTAGTAGTGATTATTTTTATAAAAGTTTTCTGAAATTTCAGGCACTAGCACAAGCGTAAACGAACTTATTAAAGACGTGGGGGTGGATAATAGTGGCATTGCTTGACCAAGCGCCGCGCCAAACGAACTCATTGCCTGTGCGTTGGTGTAGCCTGCGGCAATCATGCGAAGTGGTAAAATTATTGATACCAAAGAGTTTGATAAAGAGTTTGCCGTTCGCATAGCGGTGATGGGCATTGCCGAAGTTAAAAGCGGTTTTAATTCGGATTTTGGGTTTTTTAATTTGTTTTTGCGAAATAGAAAAACGATAACCGCAAGCGAAAACGAAAAGATATATGATACTAGCACGGCAACGCCAGCGCTAAATGCGCCTTGATAGACGTTGCTAGCAAAACTTATTATATTATCCCTACGATTATCATACAAACTTCTTCTAAAAGTTCGATAATACTGTAAGGCAAAAAATCTTTGTTGCCCCAAAAAACACCGCGCAAAACGGCGTAAACCGACGTAAATATTAAACCTGGTATAACTACGCGAAAAACGGGAATACAGCGCTGGTCGGCAAACAAAAAACCAAACTGTGGCGCAAAGATATAGAATATTAAAGTAATAGGTATGGCAAAAGCAAGCGTAACTAAAATACCCGCGGTTATAACTTTTGCTACGCGGTCGGGGCGGTTTTCCGCTTTGTACTTTGTCATTAATCTTGAAACGGTTATGGGCGTACCCGAACAGCATATAGTAAAAAGCAACGCGAACACGGAAAGGGCAACTTGATAAAGCCCTATACCTTCCGCGCCAACCGTGCGCGAAAGAAAAATTCTGTATAAAAATCCTAAAAATTTTTCGCTTGTAGAAAACACCGTAACGATAGCAACCGTTTTAAAAAACTTTCTCAAAAAAACGCAACTCCTTAAAACAACAGTTGTCCTTAAAGTATTCTATTCGCGCCACGTCTTAAATATAATAAGGGTATGAAAAAGTTTTTTTACCGCGCGGAAAAAGGCGACACGGTTTTTTCGCTTTCCAACAGGTTTTCTATTCCAGCAACTAAACTTATAACGCTAAACCGCCTTGTCAAAGAAATTGAAGAAGGCGACCTTTTGTATATAGAAAGCGTTGACGGGTGTTTGTATAAGGTTAAACCCTTCGATACGGCAAAATCCGTTTCCGAAAAATTTTGCGTAAGCGAGCAAAAAATTCTTAAAGAAAACGGCGTAGATTATCTTTTTTATGGTCTAACCATAAAAATTTAATCCTTTACGTTTAGCGTTTCAATCAAAAGCATAACGCCCGTCTTAAACCCTAAATTAAAAAATCTTTCTTCGGTTTCGGCAAGATTATTAAAAACCGCGTCTTCAAACTTCTTAAACTGCTCTTTTTGTTTTCCGTGAAGATTTGCAGTTAAATAATCGTACGCATCAAATTCTTCTTGCTCTTTTTTATGTGTAAGAACCCTGTGCTGTTCTGCGCTTATAGCCACGTTAAAAATTTCATCAAGCAAACTTTGCATAATAGTTACTCTCCTTATTACGAATATTTTATAGCAATTATAATTGCTTTGTCAAGCAAATAGCAAATAAAAGTGCTAAAATATTTTATGAGGTGTTAGAAATGTTAACGTTAAATGAAGTGGGTAAAAATATTAAAGAAATGAGAGAAACAAAAGGGTTGTCTGTATATGATTTGGAAAAAGAATTAAATATCTCTCATCAAAATCAGTATAAATGGGAAAAAGGTAAAAGCGAACCAAGTATTATGCATTGCATTAAACTTGCTGATTTTTACGGAATAAGTCTTGACGAATTAGTCGGGCGTGATAATTAAGCCAAACAAAAAAGACCCTGCACGGGTCTTTTTTAAGTTTATTAATTTTTACGGGGTTACGCGGTTGATGTCGCGCGGGAACATAGTTGCTTCGCGTACGTTTTTAGCGCCGAGCATATGCATAGTAAGTCTTTCAAGACCTATTCCCAAGCCACCGTGGGGTGGTGCGCCGTATTTGTGAAGCATAAGGTAGGTGTCAAACTGTTCGGGGTCCATACCAAGTTTAACCATTTTTTCAACTTG
>JAFVTK010000099.1 GCA_017503265.1 Clostridia bacterium
CCACCGCAATGGCTAGAAATCGTACAGCCAGCGTGCGATTCGTAAACGTTCTTAAACCCAGCGTCAAAGCACGCACGTTTTGCCGCGTTAATCATTTCAGGGGTAGCGGTTGAATAAGTAACGAAAACTTTATCAAGGTCGGGCGTATTGTATTCTGCAAGAGTTTCTTCACAATATTTAGTAACAACCTTTTCCATATTTCCGCGGTACTTTTTATCCGCGCCCATTTTACCGTCGTTTAATACTATCCTTGGACGAAGTTTCAATAGATTTGCACCGAACAGTTGCAAACTGTTGCACCTACCGCCTTTGTAAAGATAATCAAGCCTTTCAATAACAAAACTAACTTGCAAGTTTTTAAGCCTTTTTTCTACCTTTTCTGCAACTTCTTTCGCATCTAAGCCCTTATCTGCAAGTTCCCTTGCGTAAAGCGCCAAAAGACCGATACCCGACGACAAAGTCAAACTGTCAACGACGTAAACGTTTTCAAGTTCGCTTGCGGCGTTCTTTGCGTTTTGGCAAGAACAAGAAAGACCGCTTGACAAACAAATATGAACCACACCGTCGTAATCCTTTTTAATATTTTCAAAATATTCGGTATATTCAAATTGATTTATCGCGTTAGTTTTTGGTAACGTACCGTTTTTGTCGACGTACTCAAAAATTTCAGGCGTAGAAATTTCACCGTCCTTAAAAACTTTATCGCCCAAAACAATTTGATAAGGTATAACTTTAATATCGTTTTTTTCGATTAATTCCTTCGTCAAATCGTTGGTTGATTCAACTGAAATAGCAATTTTCATAATAATTCTCCGTAACTGTATAAAGCCTATTAGTAAGGCAAAGAGTATTTTAACATATTTTTCTTGATAACACAATCAAATTATGTTAAAAAGTCCGCTTTAATTTTTCCAAAGTAAAAAAATTTTCAAATAAAATACTTGCTTTAATTATATAAATGAGTTATCATATTAATATCTTAAAATCTTAAATATTAGTAAAATAAATAGTTTTCAGGAGTTATTATGGACAAAATAAGCGGAAAAGTTACAACCGACACAATTTCTTTTGCCGAATTTAAAAATCACGACGGCGAAATCGTTTCTATCCGCGGTTACGTTCACCGTATCCGTGAAATGACGGGGTTTTCCTTCGTAATAATCAGAACGGCAAGGGATACCGTTCAATGCGTTTACGCGCCAGAATTTTCCGATTATCGCTGGGATGAAAAAATTTGCGAAGAAGCGTGCGTTAAAGTTACTGGTAAAGTCGTTTCAAGTAAAGACGCAAAAGGTAACGACAGATACGAACTTCAAATACACAACGTTGAAATTTTATCGTTGCCTGCCGATAGATTGCCTATCGTTATAAATAAAAAGCAATTAGACAATATCGGTTTATCCACCGTTTTAGATCTTCGCCCCGTTTCTATGCGCAACCCCAAAGAACGCGCTATATTTAAACTTCAAGAAGGTATTGCGCGTGGGTTTAGAGAGTATTTGATGAAAGAAGGTTTTACCGAAATCCGTTCGCCTAAAATTGTTTTTGCAGGCGCGGAAGGCGGTACTAACATATTCAAACTAGATTACTTTGGAAAGCAAGTTTACCTTGCGCAATCCCCCCAACTTTATAAACAAGCGTTAGTCGGCGTTTACGAACGCGTATTTGAAATTGCACCCGTATTCCGCGCAGAACATCACGACACTTCGCGCCACTTAAACGAATACACTTCAATGGACTTTGAAATGGGCTTTATCAACGGCTTTGAAGATATTATGAATACCGAAGTCGGCGTACTCAAATACATTATGAACTTGCTTAAAACCGAATATAAAGAAGAAGTTGAACTTCTACACGCGGATATACCCGAAATTAACGAAGTACCCGTAATGAAGTTTATGGACGCAAAAGAACTTCTTATGACCAAGTTTAAGTATAAACCGCAAGATATGAAAGACTTTGACCCTGCCGAAGAAGAATTACTTGGCAAGTACGCTAAAAAGGAACTCGGTAGCGACTTTATATTTATTACTCATTACCCGTCAAAGAAACGTCCGTTCTATACCAAAGACGACCCCAACGACCACGAATACACGCTTTCGTTCGACCTATTGTTTAGGGGTATGGAAATAACTTCTGGCGGTCAAAGAATAAACGATTACCACGAACAAGTTGAAAAAATGGTTAAACTTGGTATGGACCCCGAACAGTTTGACACCTACCTTATGCTTCACAAATACGGCGCACCACCCCACGGTGGCTTGGGAATAGGTCTTGAAAGACTTACGATGCATATGCTCGGCGCTAAAAACGTGCGCGAAGCAACTATGTTCCCGCGCGACATCAACCGCGTAACCCCGTAAAAATCAATAAACTTAAAAAAGACCCGTGCAGGGTCTTTTTTGTTTGGCTTAACTATCACGCCCGACTAATTCGTCAAGACTTATTCCGTAAAAATCAGCAAGTTTAATGCAAAACGCTATATTTGGTAATATAGTACCGTTTTCCCACCTACCTATATTTTGATGAGATATATTTATTTTTTTTGACAGTTCGTGTTTAGTAAGTCCTGCTTTTTCTCTTTGATATTTTAACGCTTCCCCTATTAGCATATTTATTCTCCTTTTTAATATTATTGCACAAATTTGTGAAAAATGCTTGACTTGCACAAATTTGTTCGATATAATCCTATACGCACATATTTGTTCAAGGAGAGTAACTATTATGCAAAGTTTGCTTGATGAAATTTTTAACGTGGCTATAAGCGCAGAACAGCACAG
>JAFVTK010000100.1 GCA_017503265.1 Clostridia bacterium
ATTAGCATAGTAACGAAGTTAGCGTAACTAACGGGAATATTAAAATCAGGATAAATTGCAGGCCAAGCCGCGCCCAAAAGCGAATCGGGCAACCCTAAACCTATAAATATTATTGAAATGATTATAAAAAGAAAAGTAATCATATTTACACCGCGTTAGAGAATTATTGCAAGCGCGCCAACCGACGCAAGCAAGGTTGGGATTGCAACCGCGCCCCCGTAAAGAATAAATTTTATAAACGGCAATTTTACTCCGTATTCGCCTAAAATTTTGTTCCACATAATACCTGCAAGCGCGCCGACGGGCGTTATAAACGCGCCTACGTTAGAGCCGATTACCGCGCCAAATAAAGCGGGTAAACTATTGCCTGCGATAATGCGTTCAAACAAAACGCTCATAGGGATATTATTTAAAAGATTTGAAGCGCCTGCGGATAAAAGTCCAAAAAGTACGCCGTCAGATTTCGTGTTTTGTATTAGGGCGTCGCCTAAAAGCGCTGTAAAACCGCACTCTTTAAGCGCAAGCACGATAACGAACATTGATAGAACGAAAGGTATTAATTCGTACGGCTCTTTTTTAATAGAGCGCCAAACGGGCATTGCTGTTTTTTCTACTATAAGGTCGTACACGATATCAAATACGGTAAGCGATAACGCTAAAACCAAACAAATAACCCACATTGCAACGCCTATAAAATCGGATACCGCAAGTAAAACGATACACACAAGCAAGTGTATTATAGAAACGATTAGTGGCGTGCGGTGCGGAATAAGTTTTTTCAAAGGCTTACTTTCAGCGTTCGTGTTTTGCGGAAGTGGAGCAAGCAGTTGTTTTCTAAACAGTAAAAAAATCATAAGCAGTCCCGTAAGTCCGCCACAAAGCGCAGGTAGCCACATTACCGACAAATATTCCGTAAAGGTTATTCCTGCCGAACCAGCAAGATAAATGTTCGTGGGATTGCCTATAATAAGCATCATACTCCAAGTGTTTGCCGCAACGAATTCGCCTAGCAAAAATGGAAGTGGGGAAATTTTAGCCTTTTTAGCAAAAATACAGATGGGTGGTGTAAAGGTGAGTATTATTATGTCGTTTGAAGTGAATACGGTTAGAACGGAAACCACCGCGTAAAGTATTAAAAAAAGTTTTAAAGTACCACCCTTGGTTTTTAAGAAAACCGCGTCGGCAATATAATCGAAAAAGCCTGCGTCGCCAAGATAGACGGAAAGAAGGGTCATAGACAAAAACAGCGTTAAAATTTTAAGCGGATTTACCGAACTATCTGCGGTTATACCTTTAATTGCGGAAGAAAAAGAAATTCTGCCCGTTGCAAGCATTAAAATAGCGCCGTATAGACAAACCACCCAGTAAAGCCCCAACTTGTGAGAACCGATATTTATATAAGGTTTAATTAAAACCGTTAAAATCATTGCTACGGCAACTGTCGCCGCGATACATACCGTTAAAGTCATTTTTTCTTTCGTTCCTTTTACTAACGACGATTATAACATTAGGCGTAATTTTTTGCAAGGAAAAAGCCTTGCAAAACGCGTTTTGACCAAATAAAAATCCACCGATTTTCACAGGTGGATTTTTTAAGTTACGATTGTCTAAAAATTACTTAATAATTTCTTGACCGCCCATAAACGGACGGAGTACTTCGGGTACGGTGATAGAGCCGTCAGCGTTTTGGTATTGCTCAATTAACGCGGGGAACACGCGGCTAGTTGCCAAGCCTGAACCGTTAAGCGTGTGTAAGAAAGCAGGTTTACCCGTTTTGCTGTCGCGGAACTTGGTGTTGTTGCGCCTTGCTTGGTAATCGTTTGCGTTAGAAACTGAACTAACTTCTTTATAAATACCCATACTCGGTATCCAAACTTCAATGTCGTAAGTTCTTGCCATTGATGCAGAGCAGTCGCCAGCCGCAAGTTTAGAAACGCGGAAGTGAAGTCCTAATTTTTCGATAAGGCTTGCCGCCTTATTAACTAATTCTTCAAATGCTTCGGCTGAACGTTCGGGGTGCGCGTATTGTACCATTTCAACCTTATTGAATTGATGTCCCCTAATCATACCGCGTTCTTCTGCACGGTAAGAGCCTGCTTCTTTACGATAGCAGGGGGTGTATGCAAAAAACTTCATCGGCAGTTTTGCTTCGTCTATAATTTCGCCTGCGTAAAGGTTAACTAGCGCAGTTTCTGCCGTGGGAAGCATAAAGCGGTTTTTCTTTCTGTCTTCGTCGCAGTCAAGCCAGTAAACTTCGTCAGAAAATTTAGGGAATTGACCAGCGCCAAAACCGCAGTTATAACCGAGTTGGTGGGGCGGAAGAATAAATTCATACCCGTCTTTTAAGTGTTCGGAAATAAAGAAGTTGAGCATTGCCCACTCTAATTTTGCGCCGTCGCCACGGTACAACCAGTATCCGCCACCCGAAAGTTTAGTTCCGCGTGCGTAGTCGATAATACCGAGTTTAGTGCAAAGGTCAACGTGGTTTTGCATTTCAAAATCAAATTCGGGTTTTTTGCCAACTACTTTGATAACTTGGTTGTTTTCCTTTTCACCGGCAAGTAAATCTTCGTCGGGAATATTAGGCATACGGCAAAGCATATCGAAAACTTTGTCTTCTAATTCTTTTGCCTTTTTGTCGCACTCGGTAATCTTTTCGCCCAAAACTCTCATTTCGGCAAAAATTTCGTCTACGGGTTGACCAGCCTTTTTAAGCGCGGGGATTTTTGCGGAAACTTTATTCTTTTCCGCTTTATATTGTTCAACTTCTCCGATAGCCGCTCTGCGTTCTTTATCAAGCGCAATAAGCGTGTCTAGGTCAGCGTCAAAGCCTTTTCTAGCGAGAAGTTCTTTAACTTTATCCTTTTCTTCAATAATTCTTCTTAAATCCAACATTATAAAATTTCTCCGTTGATATTCTATCTTTAACATTATAACTTTATTTTTTGTCAAAATCAATGATTTTGCCCTACAAAAAAACAAATTAAATGTAAAATAATTTCTTTCGTGAAAATAAATAACTAAAAAAGTGTTAATTTTTATCTTTTGTGCCTTTTTATCCTTGCAAAACGGGGGCGAAAGGTGGTAAAATAATTATTACAAAAAAGGAGTTAATATGAAAGACAGACTTTTTCACTTGAAAGAATTTATCGACAAGAACGGCAAAGTTACTTTGCATGAGTTAGAGTGTGCTTTCCCTAACGTATCGTCAATGACGCTTCGTCGCGACCTTAATCGTTTAGAAGAAAACAACGCGGTTCTTCGCGTTTCGGGTGGCGCTATTTCAGTAGATACCGTTTTGCGTGCAAAGGAAGCCGATTTTTCCGAGCGTATTAATTACAATACGGCTGAAAAGTTGGAAATTGCAGATAAGGCGGTTAAGATCGTTGAGCCCAACAGTTGCGTTTTTATAGACGGTGGCTCTACTACGACTTATTTTGCGCGCGCTTTGCCTGACGATAACTTTTACGTTTTAACTAACGCGTTAGTTATCGCCGAAACGATTTTGCGTAAAGAAAAGCCTACCGTTTCACTTCTCGGTGGCGATTTAAGAAAGAATACTTTTATTACGGTAGGTCAAACCTGTACCGATTACATTGATAAAATAAATATTCAAACGGCAGTAATGACGGCTACGGGATTTATTAAAGAATCGGGCGGATTTACTTGTGGCAACCAAGCGGAAGCCGAAGTTAAACGCGCCGTAATAAAAAAAGCAGATTGTGTTATTATGCTACTCGACAGTTCAAAGGTCAACAAAAAAACGCCTTACACTTTTGCGTCGCTTTCTGACGTAGACTGTATGGTAGTAGATAAAAACTTTTCAAAAGAACTCAAAAGTACAATCGAACAAAACGGAATTAAAGTTTATTAAACTGCGTCCGTTTACTTGCAAAGAACGTGCTTAAAATGTTATTATTACATAAGGTGAATTTATGTTTAAAAGGTTACGCGCCGATATAAGGGCGGCAAAACTTAATGACCCCGCCGCGCGCAGCAAGTTTGAAATTTGGCTTACTTACTCGGGCGTGCACGCGCTGTCGTGGCACCGCTGGGCGCATTTTCTATATAAAATTAAACTCAAAACTTTTGCAAGGATAACCAGTCAGTTTGCAAAATGGCTTACGGGTATTGAAATTCACCCTGCGGCAAAGATTGCCGGTGGCGTGTTTATCGACCACGGCGTTGGTGTGGTTATCGGTGAAACGGCAGAGATTGAAGAAGGCGTAGTTATATACCAAGGCGTTACCTTGGGCGGTACGGGTAAAGAAAAGGGGAAACGCCACCCGACCATTAAAAAGGGCGCAATGATTAGCGCAGGCGCAAAAATTTTGGGCGGTTTTACCGTCGGCGAATACGCTAAAATCGGCGCGGGTGCAGTAGTTCTTAAAGAAGTACCTGCATACGCCACGGTCGTCGGCGTTCCTGGCAACGTGGTTAGGGTTAACGGTGAGAAGATTAATAATTTAGAACAAGAAAAGCGCGACCCTATTCACGAAGAAATTTGCAATTTGCGCGAAAAGATTTTCAGTCTTGAAAAAGAGTTGGAAGAATTAAAAAAAGAGCAAAAATAAACGGGTAATATTATGAAAATTTACAACACCTTAACGGGCAAAAAACAAGATTTTATCCCTTTGGAAGAAGGAAAGGTTAAAATGTACGCTTGCGGTATTACCGTATCGGGCGAAGCTCATATCGGGCATGCTTATCAAGCGCTTATTTACGATATTATTAGAAAGTATCTTGAAAAAATCGGTTATGACGTAACTTACGCAAGGAATTATACCGACGTTGACGATAAAATTATAGCAAAGTCTAACGAAACGGGTATACCAGCCGACGTTTACGCCAAAGAAATGATTAAAAACATTGACGCGCAAATGGCGCGCCTTGCGGTTGACGACCCTACGCTTTGGCTTAAAGCCACCGAAAGCATTGACGACATTATTGAATTCGTCGATACGCTTATTAAAAAGGGACACGCATACGCGACCGAAAAAGGCGACGTGTATTTCTCGGTTGAAAGTTTTCCGTCATACGGCAGACTTTCGCACAGAAATTTAGAAGACGCTATGAACGGCGTTCGCGTTGACAATGACGAGATGAAACAAAATCCCTTGGACTTTGCGCTTTGGAAATCGGCAAAGCCTGGCGAACCGAGTTGGCCTTCGCCTTGGGGACAGGGTAGGCCGGGTTGGCATATAGAGTGTTCTACGATGAACAGAAAAGCGTTTGGCGATAGAATTGATATTCACGGTGGCGGAAGGGATTTAATTTTCCCCCATCACGAAAACGAAATTGCGCAAACCGAAGCGCTTACGGGCAAGCAGTTTGCATCTTACTGGATTCACAACGGGCTTATAAAAGTAAACGGTCAAAAAATGAGTAAGTCGCTCGGTAACAGTTTATTCTTAAAAGATTTGCTCGACGCGTATTCGCCAGAAGTTATTAAGTTTGCATTGCTACAAACCAACTATCGCGGAGATATTAACGTTACTGATAATCTTTTCCCTGACGCAGAAAAACATTTATACGAGTTTTATAAAACCGTCAAAGCGGTTGAAGAAGCGTTTGGCAAGGTGGACGGTGAAAATATCGAAATTGACGCGGAATTTAATCGCGCTATGGACGACGACTTTAACACCGCGCTTGCAATAAGTAATTTATACGGCTTGTTTAAGAAGGTTAAAGCAAAACTTGCGGCAGGTGATAACGGCGCAGCGGTAGACGTTAGTCAAATAAGGAAAACTTATTCGCTAATAGGCTTATTTACTTCGGATGCCACGCAATTTATAAAGGCGTTTGAAGAAAAACACCCCGCCGAAGAAATTCCCGCAGAAGTTATTGCCGTTGCGGAAGAAAGGCTTAATGCAAGAAAGAATAAAGACTGGGCAAAATCAGACGAGTTGAGAAACGTTCTTTCCGATATGGGTTATCTTGTAAAGGATGCAAAAGACGATTACGAACTTACAAAAAAATAGGAACGGTGTTGAAAAATGATTACTTCAAAAGAATTAAGAGATAAATGGATTAAGTTTTACGAAGAACGCGGACACGTTAATATCGGCGCGGTATCTTTAATCGGCGACGGAACGACGGGCGTGATGTTTAACGTTGCAGGTATGCAACCGCTTATGCCGTACCTTTTGGGAAAAAAGCACCCCCAAGGCACTAAACTTTGCAACGTCCAAGGTTGCGTTAGAACGGTTGATATTGATTCGGTTGGCGATGCTACTCACTTTACTTTTTTTGAAATGATGGGTAATTGGAGTTTGGGCGATTACTTTAAGAAGGAAAAAACAAAATGGTCGTTTGAACTTTTAACCGAAGTTTTCGGTTTTGATAAAGACAAAATTTGTTCAACGGTTTTTGAAGGTAACGACGCTGCTCCGCGCGACGAAGAAACGGCTGGCTATTTAAAAGAATTAGGCATAAAGCCTGAAAATATTTTTTACCTTGACAAATCTAACAACTGGTGGGAATTAGAAGGTACGGTAGGCACGCCTTGCGGACCTGATAACGAGTGGTTTTATCCACGCCACGATAAACCTTGTTGCGATAAATGCGACGTAAATTGCGATTGCGGTAGATACGTTGAAATCGGTAACGACGTTTATATGCAGTATAAAAAGTTAGAAGGTGGCAAGTACGCTGAACTCGAAAACAAAAACGTCGATACGGGTTTCGGTTTGGACAGGCTTTTGCTTTTCCTTAACGGGCTTGACGACGGTTATAAAACCGACCTTTTTGCGGGCGCTATAAAACTGCTTGAACAAGTTTCGGGTAAAGAATACGGATTAAATGACGTAGACACGAAGGCTATGCGTATAATTGCCGACCATACCAGAACGGCGGTTATGCTTATAGGCGATAAAAATGGAATTACGCCGTCAAACACGGGTGCAGGTTATATTTTAAGAAGATTGCTTCGCCGTGCTATTAGATACTGCAAAAATCTTGGCATAGACGCTTCCGCTATGTGTGAAGTTGCAAAAATCTTTATCGAAAAGATTTACGACGAGGCGTATCCGTTACTCGTTGAAAAAGAAGATTATATTCTTGATGAAATAACCAAAGAAATTAAGAAGTTTGAAGCGACGCTCGCATCTGGTATGAAAGAGTTTGATAAGTGCATTACGGGCATGGAAAGAAAGAACGCGTTTATGTCGCAAAAAGACGCTTCTTACGTTCCCGAAACCGAAATTAGCGGAAAGCAAGCGTTCAGGCTTTATGACACGTTCGGTTTTCCGTTAGAACTCACCGTTGAACTTGCTTCGGAAAAGGGACTTACCGTTGACGAAAAAGGGTTTAACGAAGCGTTTAAGGCACACCAAGAACTCTCAAAAGCACAAGCGCAGGCGGCAAAGGGTGGACTTACCGAACAAACGGAAACCACTACTAAATATCATACGGCAACACATATTATGCTTGCAGGTCTTCGCAAAATGTTCGGCACGCAAACCGAGCAAAAAGGTTCTAATATAACCGAAGAAAGATTGCGTTTTGACTTTAATTGTGATCATAAAATGACTGCGGAAGAACTTAAAGAACTTGAAGACTTCGTTAACGCGGTAATAGAAAAGAAAATCGACGTGGTTAGAACCGAAGAAAAGTATTGCGACGCAGTAAAAACAGGCGCGTACGGCGTATTTAACGCGGATAGCGACGACCAAATCGTTTCAATATACACTATCGACGGCATTGATAAGCAAATTTGCGGTGGACCTCACGTTAAAAACACGGGCGAACTCGGTAAGTTCGTGATTAAGAAAGAAGAAAGTTCGTCAAGTGGCGTAAGAAGAATTAAGGCGGTTTTGAAGTAATATGAAAATTGCATTTTTAGGCGATAGTATAACGCAAGGAACAGGGGCAAGTGAATTTAATTTATGCTACGTTGAACAAGTAAAAGAAAGGTTGGGTTGTGAAGTAATAAATTACGGTTTAGGCGGTACAAGGATTGCAAGGACAACTATTCCTAATGTCGCTCACCGTCGTGATATAGACTTTAATTTACGAGTTCCGCTTTTAGATAAAACTGTTGATAAAATGTTTGTGTTTGGCGGTACTAATGATTTCGGTCACGGAACGGCGCCTATGGGCAAGATAGGAGATTATGACGAATATACTTTTCACGGCGCGGTAAATAAACTTTTTTCAACCTTACTTGGCATATATGGCAAGGCAAACGTAATCATAATGCTACCTTTAAAAAGAGCGAATATAAGTATTAGAACTAACGCCGCAACGGGGAAATATTTAATTGACTACGTTGAGATAATTAGATACTATGCGGAACTTTACGGATTTAAGCATATTGACCTTTATAACGACTTTCTTCCCGAGCCTCCCGAAGGCGAAAGCGAATATTTTATAGATGGACTTCATCCTAACGATAAAGGACACAGTATTATTGCTGATAAAATTTGCGAATTTTTAAAAAATAATATGTAAGAAAATTACTTCGTTTATTTATAATTTTGGTAAACAACAAAAAAACAAAAATAAAAATTTTTTTGTTTAGAAAATTTATTTGACAAAGTAAAAAAATTATCATATAATGTTTAGGCTGTCTAAACGATGGCTAAACATTATATGATAATAAATAGAATACATCTAACAACTATTAAAGTTGTTAGTTTGCACCATTAGCTCAATTGGATAGAGCGTCGGTCTACGGACCCAAAGGTCAAAACTGAATATTTCCCCCGATTTCGGGGTTATGCACCCTTAGCTCAATTGGATAGAGCGTTGGTCTACGGAGCGCACGGTTGGGTGTTTTTATCCCAAGAGAGATTCAGACACCCTACCTTAACATAAAATACAACTAAATATGCAATATGCACCATTAGCTCAATTGGATAGAGCGTCGGTCTACGGAACCGAAGGTTAGGCGTTCGAGCCGCTTATGGTGCGCCAAAAACCCTGAAATTTACTAACGATTTCGGGGTTTTCGTTTTTTTCTTGCTAATTTCTTTCCCGATATGTTTTTGGCTAAAAAAACCTTGTTTCCGTAGCCGTTAAAAGTAACAAATTGAGTAACAAAAAAAGCCCAAAGGTCAGGTTCAAAGCAAGGTCAAAAACGGCTTCCCCCCTTAAAGTAACAAAAAAGTAACAAATTTCTGCAACGAAAATGCAAAAAAAATACACAAATACTTTTTAATTCTCTATAAAAATCGTTGGTCATTTTTAATCCGTGAAAATAACGAATTTCTGCATAAACGTATAATTTATGCAAAAAAGGCACTCTGATTAAAAAGTTTTATTAAGCAGTAAAAATAAAGTTTCCATTACTCTACTTAACATAAAAAAAGCCCACCTGTTGTTTAAGACAGACGGGCTTTTCGTTTTTAATCTTCAGTTTTACTTTCAAGATATAAGAATAGTTCGGAAAGTTTTGTAAAGCCTAACGCTTTCATTTGGCTTTTAAGCGTTTTTAATTCTTCGTTAAGGTCTTCTTCCATTTGGCGTTCCTTTTCCTTTTTAAGCAGTTCTTCAGAGATTACAGGGCGAACTTCTACTCGGTCAGTATCTATTTCTACGTCGCCATCATATTTTAACGCACCTGCAATCTTTTGAGCTGAATCAATTTTAGAAGAATAATCTAAATGGCTATAGACATCTGCTGTTGTAGAAAAGTTTGCGTGTCCTAGCCATTCTTGAATTTGTTTCATCTGAACGCCGTTTTTAAGCATAATAGAAGCGCAACTATGACGTAAGTCGTGAAGTCGTATATATTTCAGTCCATTACGTTTGAGAATTTTGGCAAAATTATGAGTTAAGCAATCAGGAAGAATCAAATCGCCATTCTCGTGAACGAAAACATAATCTTTATAGGTAAAGTTATAAGCTGTTCCAAAATAATCTATATTTCTCTCTATATATGCTTTTTGATTTAATAGTTCTTGTTCCATTTGTGGAATTAACGGTAAAGTTCGTAAACTTGTTTGGGTTTTCATTTTGTCTGAACGGTAGATTTCTCTATCTACAACTAAAACTTTGTGGTTAATTTCAATAGTTTTGTTTGTAAAGTCTATCGCACTCCATTTAAGCCCTAAAAGTTCACTTCTACGTAAACCGTAATAAGCCAACATTCTTAACGGAAATTCCATTTTATGACCTTTAAGGGCGGCAAACAACTTTTCCATATCTTCTTGGTCATAGAAGTTGTGAACGGCTTTTTCTTTTTTAATAGTAGGAACAAAGTCGTATGGATTTTCCTTAATAATTTTTTCTTTATACGCACGTCTTAAAGCTGGGCGAAGAACGTTAGAATAATGTTTTATAGTAACGTTTTTAATTTTTCGTTCTATTTTAAGATAATCGTAAAAAGCAACTATATCTTCGGTTGTAATATCTTTCAAATATGGGTTAGTTTCGCCCCAAAATTCATTAAAAACTATAGGGTATGTTTTAGAATACAACTTATATACAAAAGGCGATAATTCGTCTTTAATGCTATCCACGTAAGCTTTTAACCAGTCAAGCCATCTAATATCAGAATTTTCTTTATTATCTTCTATTTTAGGTGCAATAGCTTCTGGCTGATAGTTTTCATTTTCTAAATAAGCGTATTCAATTAACTTTTCGTTAAGAATATTAAGTGCTGCTTTTTTATTGCCACGTTCTTTCAGACCTGTGGTAAGACATTTTTGTCGGTGTTGACCTTCGTGATTTTTATAATACAGAACTACGTGCCATACACCGTTTTTAATTGATAATTTTCCTGTCATTTTTATTCTCCTTTCAATAATAAATCTATAACACTTTTTTTAATAATCTTATATTCTCTACCTATCTTGGCTGACTTAACTTGTTTTTCTTCCACCATACGATAAGCAAGAACTTTGCCTATTTGTAGCATCTCCATCATTTGTTCTACTGAAATAATTTCTGGATAACCACTAAACAACTCTGCATAGATGTTATTGTCAGGATTTTGGTTATTGTTGATAACTTTCATTTTAATTTTTAACTCCTTAAAAGATTTCTTAAAAGGTTGTGGAAAACTTTAAGACTTTTTAAGGCGTTTTAGTCCTGTTGACAACATTTTAATGTTTTTACGTCAAAAAAACAATTTACCTACAATCTACAAAACCTATACAAAACATCTACTTTACATCAAAAAATATTAAATCAACTACTACTAAACATATTTTTCACCCCTTTGTGTTTTTTCTATCTTTCGACGGGGCTACCACAAATCGGTGAAGCTTGGCAGGTCAAGGAAAAAGGGAAACGACGCAGAAAAAAATTGGTTAATGTCTATATTTTTAATAGGTCAATTATTTTCAAGCCTTGAACAACAAGCAAGCCGATTTACAATGCCCCAAAGAAAGAGAGAAAACATTAAGGGTTAAAGTTCTAAAAAAATAAAAAGATTGCCATAATTTGACAATCTTCTACAATAACCGACGAGAAATCTTATATTATAACAATTATATATAAAGTCAAACTGCCATTTTTTGACAGTTTCCTACACTATAATAAAAACCCCTTATTATACAAAACATAATATGACAATATTAGGCATATTTATAAAAATTTTTAATACCAAAATTTTTCAAAATAATCCCCTTTGTGATTGACTAAATTTTTTCATTATGCTAATATATAATAAAAGAACGGCTTGTTCTCTTAACTCACAAAGGAGAAAATTATGAAACCTTTTAATGAACCCTTAATTAACGAAATGAGTGCTTTTATTAAGGAATATCAGTTAAACAAAGGCGTTTCCCCGTCTTATAGTGTAATTTCTACACGTTTTAGAATAAGCAAAAGCGTTGTTGCTAGATACTTAAAACAATTAGAAATGCGTGGTATGTTGCGTAAAAATAATGATGGTGTTATTGCTATTGATACTAAATTATTCAAAGGCAATACTAAACCCACTTCTTTAGTTGGCGCAGTTGCGTGTGGAACGCCTATGTTCGCAGAAGAAAATATTGAAGGAACTTTTCAGTTGCCCGTAGAAATATTTGGTAATTCTGAAAACTTTATTTTAAGGGCAAAGGGTTACAGTATGATAGGTAAAGGTATATATGATGGAGATTTAATTATTGCAAGGAAACAAAGTTGTGCTGAAAAAGGCGAAACAGTTATTGCTTTAATTGATGATGAAGCAACTGCAAAAATTTATATACCACAAAAAGATAAAATCATATTAAGAGCAGCAAACGATTCCGTTGACGAAAATGGAAAGAAAATCTATCCAGATATAATTACTAAAAACTGCGTTATACTTGGCGTTGTTCATAAGGTAATACACAATATATAATAAGGGGGCGATAATATGAAAGAAAAAGTTGAAACTTTATTTAGCGATACTAATGTTAAAAAGTATATTCCTTTTAATTCGGCTTTCCTACTAAACGATTATAATAATGATAACATAGCGAAACTTGAAGATAAATTTTTCATTATGTTTGCAAAAGGCAACGGTATGAAAAAGGCGGGCATAAATGATGGCGATACTCTATTTATTAAAAGGATAGAAACGCCAAAACATAATGCTATAATAACCGTTATGTTTGAAGATGGTTCTATAGCCGTTCGTAGATATTTAGAGATAGACGGAAATATAATTCTACGTCGTGAAAATGGCAGAACACCTGATTTGGTAAACCCTATATTCTGTCCTTTCGGTGAGGTTCTATCAGTGCATAGAAAAATTGCGTAGGTATTATAATGGAAAAGCAAAGAATTTATTTTTGTATTGATATGAAATCTTTCTTTGCATCAGTTGAATG
>JAFVTK010000101.1 GCA_017503265.1 Clostridia bacterium
CGACCTTTACGAAAGTTTAGGTTTATATCTACCGCTAATAGTCGTTAACTGCATTATTTTGGCGCGTGCTGAAAGTTTTGCAAGTAAGAACGGTGTAATTGCATCTGCTGCCGACGGCTTGTTTATGGGTATAGGCTTTACGCTTGCGCTTACTCTTATGGGCGCGGTAAGGGAAATTTTAGGTAGCGGCGCAATATTTGGCGTTAAACTTTGGGATTTCCAAATCGGATTTTTCGCATCAAGTGCGGGCGCGTTCTTTACTTACGCCGTATTTATCGCTATGTTTGCGTTTATATCTTCGCTAATATCCAAGCATAACAAAACAAAAAAATCAGTAAACGATACGGTATCGCCCGTAACCGAACAAAAGGAGGAAGCGTAAAATGGCAGAGTTTTTAATGATTATCGTTTCGGCAATGTTTATAAATAACTTCGTCGTAGTACAATTCCTTGGTATTTGCCCTTTCCTTGGCGTGTCAAAAGATTTTAAGAGCGCGCTTGGTATGGGGCTTGCGGTTACTTTCGTTATGACCATAACTTGTCTTATAACCTATCCCCTATACGTTTACGTTTTAGTTCCGCTTAAAATAGAATTCATGGAAATAATCGTATTCATATTCGTAATAGCGGCTATCGTGCAAATGATAGAAATGGCGCTTAAAAAATTCTCGCCGACGCTTTATAACGCAATGGGAATTTATTTACCACTCATCACTACTAACTGCGCAGTTTTAGGCGTTGCGGAACTAGTAATTGACACCGAACAAATTGCCTCTTTAATCGGCATTGCTAGCGGTGCTATGAATATGGGTTTTGCCGTGCTTTACGGTTTATTTGCTGGACTTGGCTTTACGCTTGCAATCGTTTTAATGAGCGGTCTTCGCGAAAAGGTGGCGCGTCTACCTATTGCTAAACCACTTAAAGGTTTCCCTATCGCAATGATTGCCGCTTGTTTCATAGCAATGGCGTTTTACGTCTTTGCATTAATTTAGGGGGTTAAAATAATGGAATTATTATTAAGACCGATTAACACACAAACACTTTTGATAGTCGTAGGTATCGTCGCCGTAGTAGCAGTCGTCTTTGCAGCGCTTATAGTTTTAGTTTCTAAACTGTGCGCCGTAAAGGAAGACGAAAAAGCAAAAGCCGTTGCCGAACACCTTGCAGGCGCTAACTGTGGCGGTTGCGGATACGCAGGCTGTGCAGACTACGCAAAAGCATTATCAGAAGGCAAAGCAGACCTTACTGCGTGTGGCGCGACTTCAAACGAAGCAAAAGAAGAGATCGCTAAAATATTAGGTATTCCCTTCTCTGCCACAGAAGAAACTTTTGCAGTTGTAAAGTGCGCGGGTGGCATAAACGCAAAAGATAAATACGATTACATAGGCAATACTGGTTGTGAGGCGGAAATAACCTTTATGGGCGGAAGAAAGATTTGTCCCGAAGGTTGTTTGGGCGGTGGAACTTGCGCCGCTGCTTGTACTGAAAACGGTATTAAAATAACCGACGGCGTAGCCGTTACCGATAAAGACCTTTGTCAATCGTGTGGCGCGTGTGTAAAAAAATGCCCCAAAAACCTTATTGAGATTATCCCTAAAAAGGCAAAAGTTTACGTTGCTTGTTCAACCAAGTGTCGCGGTAAAGACGTTATGACCGCTTGCTCGGTTGGTTGTATCGGTTGCGGACTATGCGCTAAAAACTGCTCCGAAGGCGCTATTACGATGGTAGATAATCTTGCAGTAATTGATTACGCTAAATGTACGGGGTGCAAAACTTGCGTTTCTAAATGTCCAAGAAAGATAATTAAAGAAATTTAAGTATATCTTTATAATCAATTCAACAAATAAAAACACGCAATAAGCAAATTATTGCGTGTTTTTTTACCTTTTTTCGCTATTTTTTGCAAAATTTTATACTATGCTTGACAAAATATATCATATTATTTTATAATGGGTTTAAACTTATTTTAAGGAGAATAAAACAATGGGTCTTTTCAAAAAGGAAAAAATCGTTTATACTGGAACGGTTGGGGAAGTCGTAAGAATTCCTTGCAGGCACAATTCAAGCAAACTAATTTTCACGGGTACTGACAAAGAAATTAAAATTTTAGAAGCTTTGATGGGTCCAAAACACGAACGCAACAGAACTAATATGTGGAATATGGACTATTTTGGTTTCACCAACATGAAAGATGCTTCGTCAGTTAGTTATACCACGGGTTATACCGCAACACATACATACGGTAACAACTATACTATCAAAGAAAACAAACACTCTGAAAGTGATTATATCTCTATGAAAGTTGTTGTTGGCGCTGACCCCGAAGTTGCACAAAACAAAAAATCAAATGTTAACAAATGGATTAACGCAGTTTCAAAGCCCACTAGAACTTTGGGTTGGTGGATCGTTGGTATACTTACTTCGCCCATTATCGTTGGCTTATTTATGCTTGGCGACGGTATTTATAGATTATACTTGAATTCTGTTAAAAACTCATGCCTAAGAAAAGCTAAAAAATCATACAAAAAGAACGGCAAAGTTATCGTTTTCTAATTAAACACTTAAAAACGCGGATACAAAACGTATCCGCGTTTTCTTTATTCAGTTATCTTTTTAACTAAATCTTCTAAAATTGCGTCGTGGTCAATTATGGCGTAAACGTATCTTATAATAGGCGCGTTTTCTATATCGACGTAAGCATTTTCATATGACGGTATTTTTGCAGGGATTAAACGTGATAACATAAATCTATCGTTATCGTTAAGAAGGTAGGCGACGGCAACCACGTCCCAAATAATCTTCGTCCAGTCTTTTTTTCCGTATTCTTCACTAATATGCTTTACCGTATAATCACAAAGATAATCGGCAAGTGCGCCCTTTCCCTTAAAATAATATTCGACTTCAATGCGCGATAGATAAAACCTATCAACGACACCCCTGCACGGCAATTGTACAAAAGAAACTCCACTTCTTAAAACGACCCTTGCAGCGGCTATATCTTGTTTCATATTAAATTCCATAGTGTGCCTGTAATGATGCGCGTGTCCGCCCAGCCATACGACTACTATTTTATCTATTATTTTAGGTTCTAAAAGTATTGCTGATGCGACGTTAGTTATCGCGCCGATTGCAACGACGTAAAGTGGTTTTTCGTCTGAATAATTTTTAGCGCGTTCAACAAGATCAAGCGCAGCGTCCGATACGACGGGTGTTTTCTCATCTTTAAGGTAAATATCCGAACCTTTGTAAACTTGTGTTTTTTCACCGGCAAGATTTAGAATATTTAAGATTTCCGCATAACTCTTTTCCATACCGTCTTTCGGTGATTGAGAGTACGCGTTATAAAATGGCGCGGCGTATACTGCCTTTACGTCAAACCTTTCTTTTGATTTAAGCATATAAGCAAGCGCAAACTGGTCGTCAACTTCGTTATAAGTATCAGTATCTAAAACCGCGTCTATTATCCCCTTTGGAACTTCGGTATTTTTAAGCCTTAACATCATCACTATCTCCTTTTTTCATTTTCTTGAAAGCATACGGCGTTTTTCCATATCTATTTTTAAATATTTTACGGAAAAAACTTGCGTTTTCATATCCTACGTTATAAATAATTTCCGCCACCGAAAGGTCTGTATTTATAAGCAATTCAGCAGCCAAGTTGCAACGCATATCTATAAGTAATTCGCTAAACGGCTTGCCGAATAGTTTATTTATAAGTTCACTCGTATAACCGTTAGAATAGCAAAGTGTTTTTGCTAACCCGTTAAGGCTCGCAACACATAAATTATCTTGCAAATACTTAACAATTTTATCTTTCAATATTTGATTTTTATCAACGGCGCAAAGGTTAGGTTTTAATATCTTTTCCGCCATTATTACTTCATCTCTTTTAGGTATAGAAACGGCAGCGCCCTTTTTAGTTACCGCTATAGCAGAAGCAACAGTTGCCCTTTTTACCGCCGAAACAATAGTATCGCCTTTTGTAATTCCTGACAACAAATATCCGATAAAAGTATCGCCTGCCGCAGTAGTATCAACAACGTCAACTTTCATTGCAGGTTGATATTTTATCTCACCACAATCGGTATAAAAAGCACCCTTTGAACCAACCGTTAAAATCACGTTTATGCTTTGATATTTTTCACTTATATGCTTAACGTTTTCTTCGGGAGTACTTTTACCGCCTATGCCTTGCGCTTCAATTTCATTAACGATTAAATATGAAATCTTGCTAAAATCAATCTTTTTAACCTGCTCGGAAAAAGGCGCAGGGTTAAAAAATATTTTAAGTCCTTTTTCATACGCGCTATCAATAATATAATCAACGTTATTCGTTTCATTTTGCAAAAGTAAAACGTCACCACAGCAAAAATCTTTTAAAACTTCGTCAATATATTCTTTGCTTAAAAGCCCGTTCGCGCCACGATATAAAATTATGCTGTTTTGCCCGTCGTCAGTCAGTTGAATAATTGCGTGCCCAGTCTTATCGTCAACACGTTTAACAAGCGATACGTCAACTTCATTTTCTTCTAGCACCGATATAAGCATTTCACCGTCGTTACCAACACAACCTGCGTGGTACACCTTTGTTCCTGCTTTCGCAATCGCTATTGATTGATTTAATCCTTTACCGCCAGAAAAAACTTCAAGCGAACTGCTTTCTTTCGTTTCCCCCGATATTACTATACGGTCAACCGTGTAGACGTAATCGATATTACAAGAGCCAAAATTTAATACCTTCATATTGCCACCTTATTTACATTTTACCATATAATCGGTAATTTTTAAATACCCTATAAAAAGAAAAAACAGACCGATTATAAGGTTTTTAAAAAATATAGCGGAAAAGCGCTTTACTTTTTCCGCTATTAAATTATTAATTAAATTGCCCTTATGCTTTCAACTGGTGAACGGCGCGCCGCTTTTAACACGGGAAGTATCGTTGCAATTACTGC
Organism: Clostridia bacterium; assembly: GCA_017503265.1. Classification (GTDB taxonomy): domain Bacteria; phylum Bacillota; class Clostridia; order Christensenellales; family Borkfalkiaceae; genus UBA1259. Next base: position 4,956 of record JAFVTK010000101.1, read on the forward strand.
TATTAACACCGATATACCTAAAATTATTAAAACGTTTACGAACCTAAAATTAAGGAAAGAAATACTTATAATTGATTGCGTAGCCAAAGCGTTTATTACCGCGCACAGTATTGCGCTAGTTACGGTGGACAATAAAAAGCATATTGCAGTTATTATAAGCGCTTCTGTTATAAAGATTTTGAAAACGTCAATTCCCCTTGCCCCTACGGCACGCAAAACGCCTATTTCGTTTTTCTTGTTCTCAATGGTTACAGATATAAAGTTAAACATCATCAACGCCGCAAACGCACCAAATACAATCCCTGCAATTAAAAACGCTAAGTTCATTTGCGCAAACGCGTCAGCCATCAAATACGACGAATCGTAAACCAAGTTAAGCATTGCGTAATTTACGCCGTTAGCGCGCCCGTTTAACATAAAATACGACTGCGCTTCGGTATTGTTAGTAAGCGTCAATACCGTTCCGTAACGTTCGTTTTTAGCGTCGACCTTATGTTGAGATAGATATTTTGTTTGTTCGGTGTTATCCGTAGTTGTAGACGCTACCGAAGAAACGGGAATATTAAACTGTTCGTAAAGCGCGTCAGAGATAAAAAACTCTTCTCTAACGAAAGTTTTCTCGGCTAGCACGATATATATACCCGCAAGCGTGATTTGCGTTCCTTCACTACTTACTTGGTCGTGCGCATTTTTGATAAAATAAGTAGTTTTATCTTTAAACAACTCTTTTCCCGCACCCATTACTTTATTATAGTCGGAAACTATAATTTTACATAAATAGTCAACGTCGCTTGGCGTTTTCGTATTCTTTTTATAAACGTTACAAAACTCTGTATAGTCGCCGTTTTCTTTTACTTCATTATAAAAAGTAGAGCCGTTAGCATCAAAAACTTCTTGCGCGGAAATATAGATTTCAGTATCGCCTATCCCCGACGTTTTTTCATTACCTTGTAAATCGTAAAACTTTACTGCGTGGCGGTAAGTGTCAATAGAGCGTTCGGTAAAGACTAAAATGGCTTTATTTCTTGAAACGTTTTCATTTTTAAAATGAGTTTGACTGATTTCTACACCGCGAAGTTCATCTTTTGCAATATCCATAAATTCAAACTGGTAATGCTCGTAAAAATCTTCTGAAACGAAACATACGTTGTGGAAAGAATTTTTTAAGTAGTCTTCAAATTCAGCCGATAAAGAAGTGCGCTCGTGATAATTCATATCCGAACTTTTATCATACAACTCCGCATATTTGCTTGGAACTGCACCAACGTCGTAAATACCCACCACTTCAAACGACAATTCGCCTATATATATCCATTGATTGATTAATGCTTCTGGCGTATCAGGCGCAGACATTTGAATACCTACTATACTCGAATTTTTATAATACTCGTATAAAAACTTCGGTATAGCAATTTCATTATATGTTTGTGGATATCTGCTATCTTCCGTAACCGCGGTAAAGCCGTTATTCGTTAAAAATTCTTCGCCACAGTCCGTAAACCCGTTAATTTCTTTTAACGTATAATACCAAGTATACTCGTCTTTTGGACTAGCGTACTTTATGCTTAATTTAGGTCTTTCGTAATCCCCTACGCCAAGTCCCGTATAGTCGTAACTGCCAAAGTCAATTATTCCTGCAAAATCAAGCCCAACGTCGTTATCGTTAAGTTTATCAAGGTCGGATTTGGTGTACGCGCCAACTAGCGTTGCACTTTCTTCACGCGTAACTTCTTCACTACCGTTAGCGCGCGCACGCACGCTTTGCATAACTGCGTCGTATCTTTTTTCAAGCAAAACGCTATCGTAATAAGATTTTTCCATTGCAGTAGCTATTGAATAGTTGGGGTCGTACATCATAAGCGTTGACGTAACGCCGAAAACCGTGAAAGCAATGAGCGATAAAAGTATAGTAAAGAATAATCTCAACGGCTTTACTTTTAGCCCTGCACCCGACATTTTAAGCGCGTAACGCATAGGCAAGCGCGATTTTATAAACTCGGTTTTACTACCGTCGTACTTTTTATTTTCAACTTTATCAGTCTTTTTGAAACGCTTTCCACCATCTGATATTTTTAATATCTTTTTAACTTCGGGCAGTTCCTTTTTGCCTGCGGTAATAACGGTTTCACCACCCTTGCTGCGCATAACTGATACGATATTTTTAATCTCTTCGTCAGTAACTTTATTCCAGTCTTTAACAGTTATCGTATCGTCGCTAACAATTCGGATATTTTGTTCGTTTATAGAATTATCTTCTACCTTGCTCCTGTCTGAAACTATTTTACCATCAGACAATTCTATAATACGATCAGCATACTCTTCTGCAAAATCTTTATCGTGCGAAACTACTATTACAAGCCTATCTTCCGAAAGTTTTTTAAGCGTGTCTAATATTTGTTTACCCGTATTAGAATCAAGCGCGCCAGTAGGCTCGTCCGCCATTATAATTTTGGGGTCTTTAATAAGAGCGCGCGCAATGGCAACCCTTTGTCTTTGCCCACCCGATAAGGTGTTTGGACTTCTTTTACCCACACCTTTAAGGTCAACTTTTTCTAAAAGCGCGTCAACCGCTTGCTTGTCGTTTTCTTTATTTTGAAGTTGCAGAGCAATCGCTACGTTTTGCTCAACGGTAAACTCGTTTAACAAATTATATTCTTGAAAAACAAAACCAACGTAAGTATTTCTATAACTGTCGAAATCCGACGGAGTAAATTCACTACTACTCCTACCCTTAACGATAATTTCACCGCTCGTAGGGCTGTCTAAACCGCCTGAAACGTTAAGAAGCGTGGACTTACCAGAGCCACTACGCCCCAACAAGAACACCATTCCTTTTTCAGGAAAATCTATTGAAACGCCGTCAAGAGCGCGGACTTCTATACCACCACTACTTTTATACGTTTTTACAAGGTTTTTTACTGATAACATAATTTCACCCTTAAAATTTACTAAATTAATTATACCAAAAAAAGCAACTCTTTTCAATTTATAATCTTATAAATCGATTGCAAATATAGCACATTATGATATAAATAAAAAACTTTCGCAAAAAAGATGCGAAAGTTTTTTGTATTATTTTAATCTTTATTATAATTTCAAAGCCTTTATAACGTTACCGCACAGGTCTTTTAACGTAAGAACACCTTCTTCTAAAACGAGATAACTTGACGGTGTGCCGTTTTTAGGTAACGATACCGAGCCTGCGTTTGCGACGATTACTTTGCCTTTTTCTTCTATAAATCCAGTATGGAAATGCCCGTAAACTACTGCGTCAAATTCGGTTGACGGCATATTATCTTTATTAAAGACGTGTCCGTGCGTGCAGAAAACCGTTTTACCACCGCTGACGATAACCAAATCTTCTATAAACGAAAATTCAGATATAAGCTTATCAACTTGACTGTCGCAGTTTCCCTTAACGACTATTAAATTATCTTTTACCGAATTTAATAGTTCAGCAACTTGCATAGGCGCGTATTCTTCGGGTAGCGGATTTCTTGGTCCGTGATTATATATATCACCTAAAAGAATAATCTTATCGGCTTTTTCCGTCTTAAAAATTTCAAGCAGTTTTTTAACGTAAAACGCCGAGCCGTGAATATCGGACGCAATTAAAAATTTCATATCATTTCTCCTATCAAACCCAAAACAACCTCTTTTGCAAGTATTAAACCCGCCGTCGCTGGAACGAAAATCATACTTGGCGGAGCAGTTCTTCCGCTTTGCTTTTTTTCTGCTTGGTTATTTTTCGCACTAGATACTAACGGTTGCTCTTCCGAATACACGACTTTAACGCCGTTTATTCCGCGCGACTTTAATTCCCTACGCATAACGCGCGCAAGCGGGCAAACTTTGGTTTTTTCTATATCGGCAACTTTAAGCATAGTAGGATCTAACTTTCCACCAGTACCCATACAAGAAATTACTTTTACGCCTGCGCTTTTTGCACGAGCAATAATTTCAATTTTTGCCGTAACCGTATCGACTGCGTCAACGACGTAATCATATGCGTTTAATGGGTAATTATCGGCGTTTTCAGGCAAATAAAACACTTCATTGCACTCCACTTCAATTTCGGGATTAATTGCCTTTAACCGCTTTTCAACCTCGAAAACTTTTGATGCGCCGATATTATCGACAGTTGCAATAATTTGGCGGTTTAGATTGCTTTCTGCAACCACGTCGTTATCAAACACGGCAATGCGCCCCACTCCGCTTCTTGCAAGCGCTTCGGCACAATATCCGCCCACACCGCCAACACCAAAAACGGCAACCGACGCATTTTTTAGTTTTTGAAAGTTTTCACTACCTATAAGTAGTTTTACCCTTTTGAAAGCATCCATTATAAAAGGTGAATTCCTTTATCGGAATTTTCTTTAATACACTCTTCCGACCATACCGACGATTGAACTTCGCCTATATGCGCTTTGTTTAAGAAGTACATACAAAGCCTTGATTGACCTATACCGCCACCGATAGTTAAAGGAAGCGTGCCGTCTAAAATACCCTTGCAATATGGGTTTTCAAGTTTATCGAGTTCGCCTTTTTTCTTTAATTGTTTTTTAAGGCTTTCGCCGTCCACCCTAATACCCATTGAAGATATTTCAAGCGCAATACCCAAAACGTCGTACCACAAAATAATATCGCCGTTAAGTTTCCAGTCGTCGTAATCAGCCGCCCTGCCGTCGTGCGGTTTGCCGTCTTTTAAGGGCCAACCGATTTTATAAAGGAAAATAGCGCCGTATTTTTTCGCCGCAGCGCTTTCGCGCTCTTTTCTTGTTAAATCGGGATATTCTTTTTCGAGTTCCGAAGTAGAAATAAAGGTTATTTCATCTGGTAAATTGTGCGTAACTTGCGGATACTTTTTATTAACTGATACCGCAAGTTTTTTAAGCGCCTTAAAAATGCTTTTTACCGTCTTTTTTAAGTAGGACAGTTTGCGGTCTTCTTTCGTAATAATCTTTTCCCAGTCCCATTGATCAACATAAACCGAGTGTATGCAGTCAAGGTCTTCGTCCCTACGAATAGCGTTCATATCCGTGTAAAGTCCCGTTTCGGGTTCAAAGCCGTACTTTGAAAGCGCCATCCTTTTCCATTTTGCAAGCGATTGAACAATTTCAACTTCTTTATGTAGCGTTAAAACGTCAAACCTAACCGCGCGTTCGTAACCATTAAGGTTATCGTTTAGCCCCGTTTCGGGCTGAACGAAAAGCGGTGCGGAAACGCGCGTGAGTTTAAGCGCCTTTGCAAGTTCTTTTTCAAAGGTATCTTTGATAAATTTAATTGCAATCTCGGTTTCAAGCAGATTGAGCGCTGACTTGTACATGTTATCTTATAACTCCTTCGTAAAGCGGATATTTTTCAATAAGTTTTTTAACTTCCGCGCGGACGTAATCGAACGCCGCTTCTTTTTCGTTGATAATTTTGGTAATGAGTTCTGCAATCTTTCTGCAATCGTCTTCCTTAAAGCCACGGCTGGTAACGCTTGGCGTACCGATACGAACACCGCTTGTTACGAACGGTTTTTGTTTGTCGAACGGAATTGCGTTTTTGTTAAGAGTAATGTTAACTTCGTCCAAAAGACGTTCAAGTTCTTTACCAGTAATGTCTTTGTCAGAAAGGTCTAAAAGCATCAAGTGGTTGTCCGTGCCACCCGAAACGAGGTTGACACCGACTTCCAAAAATTTTTCACTCATAGCCTTTGAGTTTTTCAAAATTTGTTCTTGATAAGCTTTAAACTCGGGCTTTAACGCTTCGCCGAACGCCGCTGCTTTCGCCGCGATAATATGCATAAGCGGACCGCCTTGTGTTCCGGGGAAAACTGCCTTATCAATAATTTTAGCGTATTGTTCTTTACACAAAATCATACCGCCACGAGGTCCGCGCAAAGTTTTATGCGTGGTCGTGGTAACGAAATCTGCGTAAGGTACGGGGCTGGGATGAAGTCCCGTTGCAACAAGACCTGCAATATGTGCGATATCTACCATCATGTAGCAACCTGCTTTATCGCAAATTTCCCTAATTCTCTTAAAATCGAATACTCTTGGGTAAGCACTTGCACCGCAAACCAAAATCTTGGGTTTAACTTCCAAAACTTGTGCTTCTAAATCGTCGTAATCAATCATACCCGTTTCTTCTTTAACGCCGTAACCTACTGCGTTAAAATATTTACCAGAAACGGTAACGGGACTGCCGTGGGTTAAATGTCCACCGTGAGCAAGGCTCATACCCATAATGGTATCGCCCGGTTGTAAAACTGCAAAGTAAACGGCAAAGTTAGCGTTCGCACCGCTGTGTGGTTGAACGTTAGCGTGGTCTGCCCCAAAAAGTTTTTTTGCACGTTCGATAGCAAGCGTTTCAACTATATCGACGTATTGACAACCGCCGTAATATCTGTGTTCTGGATAGCCTTCGGCATATTTATTAGTAAGCATACTGCCGGCAGCAATCATAACGTTTTCAGAAACAAAGTTTTCACTTGCAATAAGTTCGATATTGTTTCTTTGTCTAAAAAGTTCTTTTTCTAACCCTTCGTAAAGTTCAGGGTCAGCGTTTTTGATGGAAGTTAAATCAATCATTTTATTTTCTCCTTTGGATTAATCCTTGGTATTTTACAAATATTTTATTAACATTTCAGAAAGTTGTGCTTTCGTTGTAAGTCCAACGGTTTTTTCTTTAAATTCTCCGTCCTTAAACACCGCAAGCGTAGGGATAGACAAAACGCCGTATTCTTTTGCAATATCGCCGTTTTGGTCAACGTCCACTTTTAACACGTTTACTTTATCGCCTAATTCGGTGCTAAATTCGTAAAGTATAGGTGCTTGCATTTTGCAAGGTCCGCACCAAGTCGCATAAAAATCAACAAGCGTTGGCGTTGCAGAATTTATTATCGAATTAAACTCTTCTTTCCCTAAAATTTCTTTTATTTCACTCATCTTCATTTTTCTCCTTATTTATTACACTAACGATTATCGGACAAAACGAAAGCGAATTTTTAAGTTTTTTGTCGATAACCGCCAGAATAGTATACCACAAAAGTACAAAAATTACACTTAAAATAAGCATCCATATTTCGACGTGTATAAAAATATATGTTATTACCGCTGAAAGTCCTATCAAAAGCAACGGTACTAAAAAGGCAAGCAACGCACCCTCTAATTTTCCGTCCTTTTGAGTTTCAATAATAACTTCGTCCCCAACTTTTGCAAAAACACCGTTCTTTGCGTTAAAGTCAACGCTTGACGCGTTTTTAGGAAATAAGCACATACCGCACTTACTACACTCGTCGCGCTTATCCACTTTTACTACGGCAAACTTGCCGTTTAACGCCGTTACTACGCCTTTCTCTTTCATTTTAAGCCTTTAATATAAACTCGCTAAACTCGGTAAATTTAACCATTGTTTCGCTACCGTCAGCCATTTTTTTAACTTTGACAGCACCGCCCATAAGTTCGTTAGACCCTATAACGGCAACAAACTCTGCGCCGATTTTATCAGCGTATTTAAATTGCGCTTTTATTCCCCTACCCATATGGTCAAAATCAGCGGAAATTCCGTTCGCCCTTAAATCCGAAACGAGTTCAAACGCCTTTTCGCTTTCTTTTTCACCCATAGGTGCAAAGTAAACTTTTACTTTATTTGGGTTTTCAATATTTACGCCCGTATTTTCAAGCAATAATAAAATTCTTTCTATGCCGACTGCAAAGCCTATTCCAGGCGTGTCCGTACCGCCAAGTTCGCTAATTAAGCCGTCGTACCTACCGCCACCGCACACCGTGCCTTGCGCGCCGATATTTTCAGAAACGAATTCAAAAACCGTTCTAGTATAATAATCAAGTCCCCTAACGATATTAGGATTAATTTTATATTCAACGCCCGCAATATCCAAAAGTTTTTTTACTTTTTCAAGATGATTTGAACAGTCTTCGCAAATATAATCCAAAATTTTGGGTGCTTTTTCGGTTATTTTTTTACACTCGTCGTTCTTGCAATCAAGAATACGCAAAGGATTTTTATTTAGCCTATCTTTACAAAGCGCGCAAAGCGAATCGTAATTTTCATTTAAATACGCCTTTAACGCGTCTTCGTATTTTTTACGGCACTCTTTACAACCTATGCTGTTAATATAAAGAGTTACGTTTTTAATGCCTACTTTATCCAAAAAAGTTTTGGCTAAAAGTATGGTTTCAGCATCTATATCAGCCGAACGCGAACCCAAAAACTCAACGCCGAATTGATGGAATTCACGAAGTCTGCCTGCTTGCGGACGTTCGTAACGGAAACAAGGCGTTAGATAAAAGAATTTAGCAGGAAGTGCGCTGTTATTTAATCCGTTTTCCACAAACGCCCTTGCTATGCCCGCCGTGCCTTCGGGTTTTAAAGTAATGCTACGCCCACCTTTATCTAAAAAGGTGTACATCTCTTTATTTACTATATCAGTAGTTTCACCTACGCCGCGTAAAAACACTTCGGTATGTTCAAAAGTAGGCGTTCTTATTTCAGCAGCGCCAAATAGCCTTGCCGTTTCCCTTGCGGCGTTTTCTACGAATTGCCACTTATAACTGTCTTGTGGTAGAATATCTTTCGTTCCTTTTGGTACGTTAATCATTTTATTTATCCTTAAAGAATATATTTTTTGAGATCTTTCGCTTTTGTGTCGCCGCCAAGTTTTTCAACGACGTACGCCCTGTCTATAACTATTTCTTTTTCACTTTCGCCAGCCGCTTCAAAAGAAATTTCTTCAATAAGATTTTCCATAACGGTATGCAATCTTCTTGCGCCTATATCTTCACGCGTAGTATTCATATCTTCCGCTATACCTGCAATTTCACAAATTGCGTCGTCGGTAAACTTTAAGTTTACGCCGTCAACTTTTAATAGCGTTGCGTATTGCAAAGTAATTGCGTTCCTAGGCGTAGTTAAAATATCGATAAAATCTTGTTTGGTAAGACTATGCAATTCTACTAAAATAGGAAATCTACCTTGCAATTCGGGAATTAAATCCGATACCTTTGAAACGTGGAACGCGCCTGCCGCTATAAATAAAATATAGTCGGTTTTAATTGCGCCGTATTTAGTCATTACGGTTGAGCCTTCAACTATCGGTAAAATATCGCGTTGAACGCCTTCTCTCGAAACGTCTTGCCCACCGCTTTTAGAACCTTTTGCGGCAATCTTATCTATTTCATCAATAAATATAATACCTTCGTTTTCCGCACGGCGTATTGCTTCTTCATTAACCGAATCGTTATCAATGAGTTTATCCGCTTCTTCTTGTAATAAAATCTTTCTCGCTTCTCTAACCGAAAGTTTTCTCTTTTTTCTCTTTTTAGGGAGCATATCCCCAAAAATGCTACCGATAGAAATTTCCGCACCGCCTGGAACTAATTCCATAGGCTTGGGATTATCGGCAATATCGACTTCAATAACTTCGTTGTCGTAATAGCCTTTTTTTAGTCCTTCGGCGATATTCTTTTCAAAAATATCTTGCGGTGTTTCGCCCTTATCTAAACGGCGAACTTCTGCAATAATTTTAACCAACTTTGCGTCAACTAATCCGCCTGCCTTTTCGGTAACTTTATTAAAACGTTCTTCCTTTACAAGTCTTACCGCACACTCAACTAGATCGCGTATCATAGACTCAACGTCCCTGCCAACGTAACCGACTTCGGTATACTTGGTTGCTTCCACCTTTACGAAAGGCGCGCCGACGAGTTTAGCAAGTCGCCTTGCAATCTCGGTTTTACCTACACCCGTTGGACCTTTCATAATAATATTCTTCGGCGTAATTTCTTCCATTTCGGTAGGGGCTAACCTACTTCTTCTATATCTATTGCGAAGCGCAATAGCAACCGCCTTTTTTGCGCCCGCTTGCCCGATAATATATTTATCGAGTTCAGCAACAATTTGTTTTGGACTTAAATTCATATTATACCACCTTATAACGTTTCACAAGTAATATTGTCGTTAGTAAACACGCAAATTTCGCTAGCGATTTTAAGTGCCTTTTTTGCGATATCTTCTGCGGAATAATCAGTTTCTTGACGAAGCGCGCGCGCCGCAGCCAACGCGTAATTACCACCGCTACCGATTGCGCATACACCGCCGTCGGGTTCAATAACTTCACCAGTACCCGATATTATTAAAAGCGTGTCTTTATCAGCAGTTATCATCATTGCTTCTAACTTTCTAGCCTTGTCGCTTCTCCAAAGTTCTGCAAGTTCAACCGCGCTTCTCATAAGATTGCCAGAATATTTATTAAGCATTTCTTCAAAGCGTTCGGTTAGTGAAAACGCGTCCGAAACCGAACCGGCAAAACCTAAAATAACTTTACCGTCGTAAATGCGCCTAACTTTAACCGCGTTATTCTTAAAAATAACCGATTCACTCATAGTAACTTGACCGTCGCCGGCAATTGCCGTTTTGCCGTCCTTTTTAACGGCGCAAATGGTCGTACCCCTAAATTCAATCATTATTAATCTCCTTTATAAACTCCGATATTTTACTCAAACTTCTTTCAGCCTGTTCGCGCTTTCTTTGCGCCTTATCCCTTATAATCCTATTAAGTGGTGGGAGTATGCCAAAGTTAGCGTTCATAGGTTGAAAATCTTTATTTTCAGTAGTAATATATTTTGCAAGCGCACCCAAAACGGTATTGTCCGAAACGGTAACGCTTTTTTTGTTTTTAATTTTTCTTTCGCAATAGATTGCCGCCATAAGTCCGCTTGCAGCGCTTTCAACGTAACCTTCAACGCCCGTAATCTGCCCTGCGAAAAACACTTTGCCGTGATTTTTAAGCGAATAATCTTCGCATAAAACCTTTGGCGAATTTATGAACGTGTTGCGGTGCATAACGCCGTAACGGTGGTATTCAGCATTTTTAAGCGCAGGGATTAACGAAAACACGCGTTTTTGCTCGCCCCACAATAAATTAGTTTGAAAACCAACCATATTATACATATTTCCGTCAGCGTCTTCCCTGCGAAGTTGCAAACACGCATACGCCCATCTGCCTGTCTTTGGGTCGGTAAGTCCTACTGGCTTTAACGGCCCGAAACGCAAAGTATCGTGTCCGCGCGCAGCCATTACTTCAATGGGCATACAACCTTCAAACACAGCCGTATTTTCAAAGCCGTGAAGTTTTGCCTTTTCAGCAGTAGATAATGCGGAAATAAACGCTTCGTATTCTTCTTTATTCATAGGGCAGTTGATATGGTCGCCGTTGCCTTTATCGTATCTATCGCCGAAAAAAGCGTGTTCCATATCAATGCTTTCAAAATCTATTATCGGTGCTGACGCGTCGTAAAAATATAATCCGCCGCCCACCATTTGCATAATTTTATCAGAAAGACTTTGCGTCGTTAACGGTCCGCTTGCAACGATAGTGTATTCGTCTAAATTTACGTCGGTAACTTCTTCGGTAATGCGTTCAATATTATTTTCCGCACAAAGTTTTTCAGTAATATATTCTGAAAATTTCTCACGGTCTACTGCGAGCGCGTTGCCTGCCGCAACCTTGGTTTTGTCTGCCGCCTCAATAATAAGTGAACCGAGCATACGCATTTCTTCTTTAAGCAGTCCTGCGGCGTTACCGTAAACGTCGTTACTCTTTAATGAATTAGAACACACTAATTCCGCGTACTTTTCACTTTGATGCGCAGGCGTAAATTTATTCGGCTTTATATCGTATAATTTAACTTTTATTCCATTTTTAGCCAAGCGGTACGCGGCTTCCGCGCCGGCAAGTCCGCCGCCTATAATCTTAACAGTTTGCATTATTTAACGTAATCGCATTTTTTAGACGCGCACTTAATTTTTCCTTCAACTTCCACTAAAAACGCACCGCATTTAGGGCATTTTTCACCCGTAGGTATATCCCAACTCATAAACTTACAATCAGGGTATCCAGAGCAACCGTAGAACACTTTTCCACCACGGCTGGTCATCTTTTTAGTAGGCTTACCGCAGTCTGGACAAATGCCGGCGGTCTCGGTTAAACTTACAGTATTTTTACATTGCGGGTAATTTGAACACGCAAGGAACTTACCAAACTTACCTTCCCTTTCAACCATCATTGCGCCGCATTTAGCGCAAATTTTGTCGGTGGGTATTACAACTTTTTCGTTAACCGCTTTTATGTTTTGGCAGTTGGGATAGTTAGAGCAAGCGTAATAGTTGCCGTATCTTCCGCTGTTGATTATCATAGGCGCACCGCACTTGTCGCACAACACTTCGGTAATTTTAGCATTTTTTAACTGCCTATCAAACGGCGCGTAAAAGTCAGCAATAAGTTTTTTCCAGTCCCTACCGCCTTCGCCTATATCGTCAAGCGCAGTTTCCATCCTAGCAGTAAACGATATGTCCATAATGTTAGCGAAATATTTAACTAAAAAATCTATTAAATCGTAACTTATGGGATTAGGTACTAAATATTTTTTCTCTTTTCTAACGTACTCGCGCTTTTTATCTGATAGTTTAGCCATTATGGTCGCGTAAGTGGACGGTCTACCTATTCCCTTATCTTCCATACTTTTAATAAGAGTTGCTTCGGTATAACGCACGGGTGGTTTAGTAAACTTCTGTTCTTTATTAAGTCCCAAAAGTTCTAATCTTTCACCTTCGGTAAGCGCTGGCAATAGTGCGTTGCCACTCTCTTCATCTTCTTCCTTTTTAGTGTCGTCGTAAACAACCGTATATCCTTTAAATATAAGCGTTTTTCCGCTCGTCTTTAAAGTATATTCGTCCGCTGCAACGTCAACCGATACGCTGTCGTACTTCGCTTCGGTCATTTGTGACGCA
>JAFVTK010000102.1 GCA_017503265.1 Clostridia bacterium
CGTTTATGCAACGTAAACGACGTTGACTATATAGTAAGCGACCGCAATTTAGAAAGTTATTTTAAAGTACCTATAAAAGCAAAATTCTTGTTTTTGTAAAACATACTATATTTAAAATTCCTTTTTTAATATTAAAGGGCAACGTCTTTTGGCGTTGCCCTATTTTTTATTTATCACAGTAAGCCTGGGAAAACTTTGCTTATAAATCCGTACACATAGAAAACTATTAACAATACGGGTAAAATATATTTACAGTAAAAGCGCAATTTGTTTGGCATTTTTAAGCCTTTACCTTGATTTGCTTCCGATAGAAATTGATTCCAACCCCACGCTTTTTTATCAAGCGTACAGAATAGAACGTATACGAGTGAACCGAGTGGCAAAATATTGTTAGACACTATAAAGTCTTCTAAATCCATTATGCTTGTACCCGCCCCAAACGGTTTAAAGCCCGAAAGCAAGTTATACCCGAAAATACAAGGCAACGAAAGCACCAACATAAGCGCACAATTTATCAGGCAAGATTTTTTCCTTGACCAACCCCATTTATCCATACCGAACGCAATAAGATTTTCAAACACGGCGGTAACGGTTGACATAGCGGCAAAAATCAAGAACAAGAAGAAAAACGCGCCCCAAATTTGTCCACCAGGGATATGGTTAAATATGTTAGGTAGCGTTTCAAATATAAGCCCAGGTCCGCCCGTAGCCGCGCCTTTGGTGGGATAAACGAACGTTGCAGGGATTACGATTAAACCTGCTATAAACGCTACGCCAGTATCTAACGCCGCGATAGAAACCGATTCGCCAAGTAAACGCCTATCTTTCTTTATATAACTTCCGAAAACCGCCATTGAACCCATACCGATAGAAAGTGTAAAGAAGGCTTGACCGAGCGCCGCAAATATTACTTCGCCTAAAATCACGTTACCATCTGCGTCGTACATAATGTTGTTAAAGTTAGGCACTAAATAATATTTAAGACCTTCGCCAGCACCGTCAAGAGTACAAACGTAAACCGCAAGCACTAAAATAATAGCAAGTAAACACAGCATCATTATCTTGTTTATTTTTTCAACGCCTTTCTTTAACCCCAAAGAACAAACGAAAAAGCCGAGTAATATTACTACTGCCGTAACGATTATTAAAAGCAAGGGGTTAGCGTTCATTGCGCCAAAATGCGCGGAAACTTCGGTTGCCGTTTGTCCGTTAAAGTCGCCCGCAATCATTTTATAAAAATAAATAAACATCCACGCCGTTACTATCGTATAGAACATCATAAGCAAGTTGTTTCCAACAAGCCCAACCCAACTGAACCAATGCCACTTGGTGTTTTTAGGCTCTAACGCGGTAAAAGAACTAGCAATACTCTTTTGACTTGCCCTGCCGACTGCAAATTCCATAGTCATTATCGGCAAACCGAATATGACCAAAAATAGCAAATATAAAATTATAAACGCCGCGCCACCGTACTGACTTGCTATGTACGGAAAACGCCATACGTTACCTAAACCTATCGCACAGCCTGCGGAAATTAAAATAAATCCCAAACGACTGCCAAACTTTTCACGTTCGCCGTTATTTGATAAATTTTGTTTTTCCATATTTTCTCCTTTTATTCCTTTATATCTTCCCCAATGGTTTTATCAAGTTGGGAATTCTTTTTTAATAATTTCATAGGGTCTAACTTTAATTCACTTATCATTATAGCAACAAATACTACTATAAATCCTACGCCAAGCATAACCGATAATTTTTCCGCACCCACTAAAACTGAAAACAACATACCGAAAACCGATTCTAAACTTAAAATTATAGACGACTGGTTTGCGGTTGTAAATTTTTGACCTATCATTTGCGCCGACTGCGCAAACAACGTACAAGCCAAAGTTAAATACGCTATTTTAAGAAATTGTTCGGCGTTTAGCGAATAACCTATAAAGCCGTAAATAGGCAATTCAAAAATCAAAGAAGATAAAGCAAACAGCACGCCTACGGTTAAAAACTCAAACACGAGTAATAATATTGCATCTGCACCTTTTTGCTGAAACTTTTCTATATATATTATTTGAAAACCAAAGAACACCGCCGATATAAGCGTTAAACCGTCGCCAAGCAGTACGTTATCGCCCGTACCCGAATCACCCGATAGCGCAATTAAACCTATACCCACGATACAAGTAACGGCGGAAAGCACGTTATAAAACTTTGGGCGTTTTTTAAATAATATCCAAATTAAAAACGGGCACATTACGCAATATGAAGACGTTAAAAACGCGTTGCGTCCAGGCGTAGTATATTTAAGCCCTATCGTTTGCGTCATATACGCCGCCGTAACGGTTAACCCGATTATTACACCCGATATAAAAGTAGTTTTATCTAGCGTTTTAAGTTTTTTTATAAACACTAGCGCCATTATAATGCCTGCGCTTAAAAATCTTATTGCTATGACGTAAAACGCTGGAACTACCTTTATCGTTTCTTTCAATATAAAAAAGGACGTGCCCCAAGCAAGCGTTGCAAGCAACAATAAAAATTGTCCTATTAAATTTAGTTTTTTACTTTTTTCCATAGTTACTGCCTTTAATTAACTTAAATATTGTATCACAAATATAAATATTTTCAAACATATTTTAATAAAAACACTTTAATTTTAAGTGCGCGAGTAAATTATTTTGTAAATTTATATCCGCGCTAAAAAATTTTAATGTTTTTACAATAATTTTTATGGCAAAAATACTTGTATTTGAAAAAAAGGCGTTGTATAATTATATCATACATATTTTATTTGGAGTATTTTTATGGATTTGAACAAAAGACCCGATACAATGGAACGTATCACTACCCCTACGCTTGCAAAAGCGTTTATCGACGAACAGGTAAAACTTATTCGTGAGCAAGTTAAAGATAAAAAAGTTCTTCTCGCTCTCTCGGGCGGTGTGGACAGTTCGGTTGTTGCAGCGCTTCTTATTAAGGCTATCGGCAAACAACTTGTTTGCGTGCACGTTAACCACGGACTTATGCGTAAAGGTGAAAGCGAACAAGTAATTGAAATTTTCCAAAAAGGTCTTGACGCTAACCTTGTTTATATCGACGCTACCGACCGCTATTTAGAAAAACTTGCCGGCGTAGAAGATCCAGAAACTAAAAGAAAAATTATCGGCGCTGAATTTATCCGCATCTTTGAAGAAGAAGCAAGGAAATTAGAAGGCATTGAGTTTTTAGCACAAGGCACTATCTATCCCGACATCATTGAAAGCGACGGCGTTAAAGCGCACCACAACGTAGGTGGTCTTCCCGAAGACTTGCAATTTGAACTCGTTGAACCCGTAAGGCTTTTATATAAAGACGAAGTTAGGGTGGTTGGTTACGAATTAGGGTTACCAAAAGCGATGGTTGATCGTCAACCGTTCCCCGGCCCTGGTCTTGGCGTAAGATGTCTTGGCGCAATCACGCGCGATAGACTAAACGCTCTCCGCGAATCAGACGCTATCCTTCGCGAAGAATTTGACAAAGCAGGTCTTACCGATAAGGTTTGGCAGTTCTTTACGGTAGTTCCCGATTTCCGTTCTACTGGCGTTCGCAACGGTAAACGCGTTTTTGACTGGCCCGTAATTATCCGTGCAGTAAACACGGTTGACGCTATGAGCGCTACCGTTCCCGAAATTGACTGGGCAGTATTAAAGAAGATTGCCGACAGAATTTTATCAGAAGTTAAAGGTGTTTGCCGTGTTCTTTACGACCTTTCACCCAAAGCCCCTGCTACAATCGAGTGGGAATAATAATTAAACTAACAACTTAAAAAGAGCAGTTTTTGAAACTGCTCTTTTTATTATACAAACAATAAAAACTATTTAATTTTCATTATTAGTTGCCGCCGCGTCTTGTACGGCTTTATCTTTTTGTCTTGCGCTACTCTTACCTTCGGGATTAATTTCACCTGCTTTAATCAGCGCCACTTTGGTAAGGAACGGTCCGATAAGTTCATATATCAATACGGAGAATAATATTATGTTGTTTACGATAACGCCTATTTGCATTACTTGCGGATTAGTTGTAAATTCACTACAATATGTCGAAACTTTGATTGCCATACCAAGCGCTACGCCTGCTTGTGGGAAAAGCGTTATACCCAAATATTTTCTAACGTTTGGCGTAGTTTTTACAAGCGTTGCACTTACTCTTGCGCCAAAATATTTACCCATACAACGGAACACGATATAAACTAAACCGATTAAAACGATTATTATATCCGCTAAAACGCCAAGGTCTAATTCCGCGCCCGACAACACGAAAAACAATATAAATATCGGCGCTGTCCAGCGGTCAAGCCTATCCATAAGTTCTTCGGAAAAATCACAAATATTGCAAAATATCGTACCCAACATCATACAAGAAAGCAACGACGAAAATGCAACGTGCACTCCCAAAACTTCAAATTTGAACATAGATATTGCAACGGTTAAAAATACGAACGCTACCGAAACGGATAACCTTTTAGAGCGAGAGTGGAAAAATCTTTCCATAAACGTAAACAAATAACCCATGCCAGCGCCTAAACCTATCGACAAAAGCACTTCAATTAATGGTTCAACTACAATTGAAAGTACGTTTGCAGAACCCGAAACAAGACCCTTTGCAATACCGAACGATATTGAAAAAAGTACCAACCCAACCGCGTCGTCAAGCGCAACTACGGGAAGAAGCGTATCAGTTACAGGACCTTTCGCTTTATATTGACGTACTACCATAAGCGTTGCCGCTGGCGCTGTTGCCGACGCAACCGCACCTAAAATTATAGCCGCTTCAAGTGAAAGTTTATCAGGTATTATAAAGTGCAAAGTTATAAGCGCAAAATCAACTACTACCGTGGTTATAACTGCTTGTAATATTCCGATAACCGTCGCTTGCTTACCTATCGTTTTAAGTTGCGACAATCTAAATTCGTTTCCGATAGAAAACGCAATAAATCCGAGTTCAACGTCAGATATTATTGAAAAAGATTTATTGTTAATATCCGCAGCAGTAAATCCTAACCCCTCAACGTTAAACGCACCCAAACAAAACGGACCTATTAAAACACCCGCAACCAAATACGCCGTTACGGCAGGTAACTGTACTAATTTTGCAAAACGGGACAATATAAGTCCTGCAAATAATGCTACCGAAAGCGCTAATAAAACAGTCATAAACTTTCTCCTAACAATATAACTACTTAAACAACTTTATTGATTGTAATACTTTAAATTA
>JAFVTK010000103.1 GCA_017503265.1 Clostridia bacterium
ATAAAATCAGGCGTATTAAAATCAGGTTCACCAGCGCCAAAGCCGATAACGGAAATTCCGTCAGCCTTCATCTTTTTTGCCTTTGCCGTAATTTCTAGCGTCAAAGACGGTGCAATTTCTTTTACTTTTTTTGAGATACTCATTAGATTATTTCTCCTTATTATTCTTCATCCGTTCCCGCACTTAATTTTAATTCTCTATCGTGTATAGCAAGCGCTTCCACCATTTCATCAATATCACCCAGCATAAAGTTATCAATCGAGTGAAGCGTAAGTCCTATTCTGTGATCAGTTACCCTACCTTGTGGGAAATTGTACGTTCTAATTCTTTCCGAGCGATCGCCAGTTCCTACTTGACTGCGACGATTTTCCGAATACTCTTTATCGTACTGCGATTGATAAAAGTCATAAAGTCTACTCTTTAAAACTCTCATTGCTTTTTCTCTATTTTTTGTTTGAGAGCGTTCATCTTGACAGAGCACCACTATTCCAGTAGGAATATGCGTAAGTCTTATACAAGATTCTGTTTTATTGACGTGCTGTCCACCAGCACCCGACGAGCGCAACGTGTCTACACGCAAGTCTTTTTCGTCAATATGAACTTCAACGTCTTCAACCTCTGGCAACACCGCAACGGTCGCAGTTGACGTATGAACCCTACCTTGTGATTCGGTTTCAGGAACGCGTTGCACTCTATGCACACCGCTCTCATATTTTAATTTACTGTACGCCGATTTACCAGTTATTGAAAAAACCGCTTCTTTAAGCCCACCAAGTTCAGTCATGCTAATATCAATATCTTCTGTTTTCCAACGATTTTTTTCGGCATATTTTATATATAGTTTATAAAGTTCAAATGCAAATAAACTTGCTTCTTCGCCACCAGCGCCACCGCGAATTTCCATAATAACGTTTTTGTCGTCGTTAGGGTCTTTTGGTAAAAGCAAAATCCTTAATTCTTCCGAAATTTTTGAAAGCCTTTCTTTGCAAGAGTATAACTCTTCTTCCATAAGCGCTTTCATTTCAGGGTCGCTTTCTAACGGCAACATATCTTTAACGTCTTGTTCTTCTTTTAATACTTTTTTATATTCGGTATATTTTTCAACGGTTTCAGTAATTTCTGCAAGTTCTTTTGTGTACGCTTTCCACTCGTCTATACGAGAAATAACGTCACTATCACCCACGAGTTCGTTTAATTTATCAAACCGTTCAAGCATTTTATCTAATTTCTTAAACATTAAACTACCGCCTTGACTATCCTTTCAATATTTTCGTAATCTTTAATAATTTCAACTGATTTAAATCCAACAAGCATATCTTTAATAACTTGCGCCTGACCTATTCCACACTCCAACAAAAGCACTCCGTTAGGATTTAAATAATTAATCGCCTTTTCAGCAATCAATCTATAAAAATCATATCCGTCTGCGCCACCATCAAGTGCAAGTATCGGTTCAAAATCTTTTACTTCTTTTTGTAAATCGTTTATTTTTGCACTTTCAATGTATGGCGGATTAGAAATTATAACGTCAAATTTATATCCGTCAAGAGCATTAAACATATCACTTTTTATAAACTCAACATCAGCACCGTTTTTCGTAGCGTTTTCCTTCGCAAGTTCTAACGCCCCGTCGCTTATATCAACCGCCGTAACTTTTGCATCAGTTTTTAACTTAACGCTAATAGCAATAGCGCCACTACCAGTACATAAGTCTAAAACTTTTTTACTTTTATCAATATACGGCAATGAATTATAAACCAACAACTCAGTTTCGGGACGTGGTATAAGTACCCTTTCATCAACCTTTATCGTGTATCCGTAAAACTCCGTGTCTCCTATGCAATACCATAGCGGTCTACCCGTAATACGTTCATCAACTATCTTATTAATTTTATCAATTTGTGCGGGCGAAACTAAATTATCAGTTAAAAATTCACTTCTTTTTAGCCCTAACGTAATAGATAAAATCCACTCTGCTTCGGCGCTCTCGTCAATCCCATTTTTTAAGAGTGTGTCAGTTACTTCATTTAACAAATCTTTGCGTTTTTTTGGAACGACAAATTCCTTTTCAGGAATAGTTTTATCCGCATCCATTTCCATTACCGTTTTAAATGCCAAAATTGCAACTTCAAGCATACCATCGTCCGGTTCGCGAGTTGTAATTCTTTGTAAAAGCAATCCAGGAACTTTCAACGGATAAAATATAAAACAGTTGGTTTTTGATAAACCTTTAAGCAATTCGTAGGATAAGCCAGCAACGACTGGAAGAAGAGAAATCTTTAATAATACTCTATAAACTTTTTCTACGTCTTGACCTATAAGTGCTTCTGTACACGCAAAAACCAAAATACTTATTACCATTACGAACACCATAAAAGTAGTTCCGCAACGGTCGTGTACACGCGTACATTTTTTTGCGTTTTCGACAGTTAAATCCAAACCTTTTTCATAACAAGATATAGTTTTATGCTCTGCACCGTGATACATAAACGTGCGTCGTATATCTTTAAGCAACGAACTTAATAATATATATCCTATAAATACAAGAAGTTTTAGTCCGCCTTCAATGAAATTTTTCGCCCAAATATCAAACTTAACGTTAAAAACGGTCTCTAAACAATTACGCAAAAATTGTGGTAGCCACATAAATAGAAATATAGCAAGCCCCAACCCTAAAACTAACGAAATTATAGAAACAACGCTCATTACGTCTATTTTAAGTTTTTCAGCCATCCATTTTTCAAAACGAGACGGTTCACCTTCACCGTAAACGTCGGCAGAGCGCATTAAAACTTTTGAGCCACCAACCAAAGAACTGATAAAAGAAACCACCCCCCTAATAATAGGCAACCTAAAAAATAGATTACGTTCTTTTTGTGGTTTAATTCTTTTGGTTTCTAATCTTATAATACCATCAGCATCACGAACGGCAGTAGCCATAGACGAAAAACCGCGCATCATTACGCCTTCTAAAACCGCTTGTCCACCTATCGATACTTTTTTACAAGATTTGTTTTGCTTTTTTTTGCTCATATATATCCGTTATTTTAACACAATATAATAATAGTTATAAATTATTTTAAGATAAAAAAACGGCTTTAAGCGTATAAAAATACTCTTAAAGCCGCGCAATATAGCGTTCTATTTTGCCTTGCCATATCTCTTGTTGAACTTGTCAACACGGCCGCCGGTATCAACCAACTTTTGTTTGCCCGTAAAGAAAGGATGACATTTACTGCAAATATCTACCTTAATAACGTCGCCTTTTTTAGTAGAACCTGTTTTAAAAGTTTCACCACAAGCGCAAACTACCGTTACTTCATGATAATCCGGATGTATAGCTTCTTTCATAACACACCTCTTTTACTGATTTACCCAGTAATTATATTATATTTTTGAAAGATAGTCAACTATAAAAGGGCGCATTTATAAAAAAATTCAAAAAGATTTTATTATCTTAACATAAGAGTAAATTACTTGATTTTTTTTATTTTTTGTAATATAATGATAAAAATTTTTGCTTTTCGTAAACGGAGAAGATATGAAAGGTTGGAAAATAATTAAACCTTTAACCTTAAAAGAAGAGGAAGTTGCTGAAACTGCCGAAATTAATTCTTTAACTAAGGTTAAAATAACAAAATCACTTATTACCTTGTCAGACGTTCTAAGATACAAGGACGAACTAGACGGCGATAACGTCGTTTTAGGTAGTTCGGGTATAGGCGTTGTAAGTGAAACGGAAACTAATCTTTTTGGATTAGAAAAGGGCAAACACGTTTATATCGAACCAAATAGAGAGTGCCATAACTGTCATAATTGCAGAAGTGGCAGTCCTTTAAAGTGTTCCGATTTACACACCGCAGGTGTAGATTTTAACGGTTTTTTAAGTGATTTTACCGCCGTTGACCCTGGTAAACTTTTCATTTTACCAGAAAGCGTTTCCGATTTAGAAGCGTTATTTATTAATCACATCTCCCTTGCTATCTCCGTCGTCGACAAATTAGGAATACAAAAAGGCGATTACGTTGCAGTTATCGGTGCAAACAATTTTGGTAATATACTCGCGCAACTTCTTATTTATTACCAAGCAGTTCCTATCGTTATGACAACCAACGACGAAGACGCTAAAATTGCAAAAGACTCTGGCATTTATTACGTTTTAGGCGCGGACGATAACTGGCAAAAAGAAGTTTCAAACCTAACTAGCGGTCGCATGACCAAAAGTGTCGTTTATATAGCAGATTGTAATATCCCAGCCGTTAAAGCATTTAACCTTGCATCTTTTAACGCAAGCGTTGCCTTTACTGGCGTTTCTTATAAAAACAACTCTATTTCGTTTGCCCAAGCGATTAAAAAACAATTACAAATTCTTTGTATTAATAACGGATTTGGTAACACGGCGGCAAGTATTAACCTTTTGGCTAATAAAGCAATAAACCTTTCCCCGCTAAAACTCGATTCAGCAACTTATGATTCCGTTCCAGACGCTATGAATAAAATGAGTGATATGCTTGACAAAGAAAACAAAATATACGAAACGGTAGTTGACTTAGTTTAATTTTATTATTTGCACGATAAAAAGACGGTGATTTTTCACCGTCTTTTTTGTTTTTTAACATTTTATTCTTTGGTTTTGCGGCAAAAAAACAGCCGTAAAAATTTTCGTATTATCATTGGCGGTTTAATACAGCAAATTTTCATAATACTTACCTCACATATATAATATATGCTGTAAACATTACAAATTGTCAAATAATTAAACCTCTCTCAAATATTTTATAATTGCCGCTCTGTCAGGCTCATTAAATACAGTACTACCTGCAACGATAACGTTTGCGCCAGCATCTTTTACAAGTTTAATATTTTCCTTCGTAATTCCGCCGTCAATTTCCAAATCAATATCTTTACCAGTTTTTTCAATAAGTTTTGCCGCTTGTTCTATTTTAGGCAATACTTCGGGTATGAACTTTTGACCGCCAAAACCGGGATATACACTCATCAAAAGCAACATATCGATATCGTCAATTACGTTTTCAATTTCTTTCACTTCGGTGTTCGGGTTAATAACTGCGCCACATTTTACGCCGTTATCTTTAATCATTTTAAGAGTTTCTTTCAATTTGTCGCCACACGCTTCATAATGAACAGTAATAATATCAGCGCCTGCCGCTGCAAACTGCGGAACGTAATTCCAAGGATTTACTATCATTAAATGCGCGTCAAAAACTGCTTTTGAATAAGGTCTAGATTCTTTTATAAGTTTAGGACCAAAGGAAATGTTTTTTACAAAACTTCCGTCCATAACGTCAAGGTGAATAACGTCTGCGCCGTTTTTAGTAATTTCAGCGATTTCTTCACCCATTTTTGCAAAATTTGCCGACAAAATTGAAGGTGCAATCTTAATTTTTTTCATATATAATTCTCCTTTTTGATATCTCGTTATAAATTTCTATATATCGTTGATAGCGACTTTTAGATAAAATACCGTTTTCAACTAATTCTTTTACTTTGCATTGTGGCTCGTTAATATGCGCACAACCCCTAAATTTACACTCGCCACTAACGCTAGCGTACTCTGGATAACAGTATGGCAATTCGTCAAGATCCACCATAGCGTCAATAACCGCAAAGCCTGGCGAATCTATAAGTTTAATATTTTCGTATTCAAATATTTCCGAACGCGTAGTAGTGTGCTTTCCCCTTGCAATTTTATCGCTAACTGCACCGGTTTTTAGTTCTAATCCAAACATGGCGTTTACTATCGAAGTTTTACCAGCCGCGCTTTGCCCTGCAAGAACGGTAAGTTTACTAATTAACTTATCTTTTAACGCACTAATTCCATAGCCTGTTTTTGCGCACACACATAAAACTTCTACGCCAAGATTGCCGTATTCTGCTAAAATGCTTTTATAAAGTGAATCGTCAATATCGGTTTTGTTAATTACAAGCGCAAACTCAACGCCTTCTTTTACTGCGTTTAAGTATAATTTATCTAAAAGATAAAAATCAGGTTTAGGCTCGGGAGATACTACCGCTAAAATTAAGTCAATATTAGAAACGTTTGGTCGAATAAAACGATTTTTACGTTGTTTAACACAACTAATAACCTCATTTTCAACTTCAACCATATCGCCTACCGCGATATCGTTCCCACGCCGTTTTAATATTCCGCGCGCACCGCATTTATACAGTTTTTCACCGCATTTAACCGAATATGAATCGGTATGCACCTTATAAACTTGTCCTATCAATTTTCACCTTTAATAGCAGTTTCTTCAATGTAGCGCTGACGAAGTTGTCCACACGCGCCGTCTATATCTTCCCCCATACGTCTACGAAGGGTTGCTGAAAGTCCGCCTTTTTCTAAAAGTCCTAAAAATCTATACGCTTCTTTGTCCGTAGCGCTTTTTAAATCATTTTCTTTCACTTCGTTAAGTCTAATCAAATTAACGTGGCAAGGTCTACCTTTTAATTTAGAAATCAACGCGTTTGCGTGGCGCATAGTATCGTTATTTCCTTTTATTAAAACGTACTCAAAAATATACCTTCTACCCGTTTTCTTAAAATAATTAGCGCAAGCGTCTAAAATTTCTGAAATTTTATATGTTTTTGCAACGGGCATAATTTTTTCTCTTTCTTCATCAAACGGAGAGTGCAAAGAAACGGTTAAATTAATACTGACGTTTTCATCTGCAAGTTTATACATTTTTGGTACGATACCCGACGTAGATAAACTTATATTTCTTTGACTTATATTAATTCCGTTTTGTTCTGAAACCAAGTGTAAAAATTTAACAGTATTATCGTAATTATCAAGCGGTTCACCACTACCCATTAATACGATATTAATAATTTTACGTTTATCGCCCAGTCCACCGCCTAAATATCTATTAACGGCAATAACTTCACCTAATATTTCAGCAGGTTCTAAATTTCTAATAAGACCGTTAAGTCCGGAAGCGCAAAACGCACAACCCATACGGCAACCGACTTGCGTGGACACGCAAATAGTGTAACCGTATTTATATTTCATTAAAACGCATTCAATAACGTTTCCATCGCAAAGCGCAAATAAAAACTTTTCCGTACCGTCAACAGATTTCAATGATTTAATAATTTTAACTGATTGAGCAACGTAATTATCTTGAAGTGTTTCCCTAAAAGTTTTTGATAGTTCTGTCATTTCAGAAAAATCAAGTCCCAAATGCAACGCCTTATATATTTGCCCTGCACGAAAACTTTTTTCTCCAAGATTAGAAACTATTTCTTTTATTTCTTCTAAATTATAATTTAATAAGCAATCTTTCAAATTAATTTATCCTTTTTAATTTAGCAACGTAAAACCCTAAACCGCCTGAAATATCGGGTAAAAAAGCATTTGTTCCACAAACGTTTTCGTGTTGTAATTTACTATCGATTTCACAAATTTCAAACCCTTTTACGTCTGACATAAACGCATTAATTATTTCTATATTTTCACTATTTAAAACTGAACAAGTAGAGTAATAGAGATAACCGCCTTTTTTGACGTAGCGCGAAACCGTCTTTAATATTGAAATTTGCTCAACGTTGAGTTCTTTTACGTTTAATTTTGTGCGATTTAGTTTTATATCGGGATTATCGTTCATAACCCCTAACCCACTACAAGGAGCGTCAACTAAAACAGCGTCAAATTTATTCTCAAATTCAGAAATAAACGCTTTCGCATCTTGCACATTTGCGCATATATTTTCACGCCCCATTCTTCGTTTGTAATCTTCAATAAGTTCTACTCTATGTTCGTGAATATCCCAAGACGTAACGCTATCACATTTATATGAAAGCCTAATACTTTTACCGCCAGGCGCAGCACAACAATCAAGTAGGTTTTTACAGGGCTGAACGACGTCACATATTGCGACAGAACCTAACGCTTGATAAGTATATAAACCTTTATCATAATCTTCATTTCTAATAAAATTCTTTGCAATATATACGTTATCAAAGGGCGTTAATGAAAATTGAACGTTTTTAGATTTTAGATAATCTTCCCCGTCGCAATTATAAAAAGCCAAACAAGTACTTTCGTTTGTAGCGCTTATAATACTTTCAGTTCTATCAATGCCATAAATATTTACTAGTTCGTTAACCGCAAATTTAGGATAAGAATACTTGATTGACAAATATTCGATTTTGTCTTTCGGCATATCAATATTAGTATTTATAAACTTCCTTAAATACGCATTAACGAATCCAGCAGCGCCACCTTTACCTAGTTTTTTAGTTAAATCAACGGCATTTTTAGTAACGGCGTACTCTTTCTTTTGCAAATATTTTATAGCGTACATTGAAATTTTCAAAATCGTACGAATTGCAAGTTTTGGCGATTTTTCAGTAAGTGCTGAAAGATAATAAGACAATTCAATATCTTTATCCAAAACCCCGTAACAAGTCTTAATAATTAACGCACGGTTTTTTTCTTCAATAAAGGTTGAATTTATCGCTTGTTTTAAGAAGGTTTTATCACTATAAACTTTATTTAATATCGTATAACAATCGTAAAAATAATTAACCATTAGTTAAAATCACCGCCAACGGTTAATTTATTTCCCCGCAAAAAATCCTGAACGCACATTGCTTTTCCACCTGCTTTTTGAACGGTAAGCAATGATATTGAACCTTGTCCGCAACCTATTATTAATTCTTTATCCGCCATTAATATTTGCCCTGGTTTGCCGTCAAGTGTAGAAACTTTTGCTGAATATATTTTAAAAGGATTACCCTCGTAAAAACAGTAAGCAATCGGCGCTGGATTAAATGCTCTAATTTTATTATAAATACTTTCAGCAGTATCGTTCCAGTCTATTAGCGCAAGTTCTTTTTTGATTATTTTAGTAAACGTCGCTTTGTCGTCGTCCTGCTTAACGTATTTTATTTGTCCACTTTTAATCATTGATAATGCGTCTAAAATACACTCGCCACCCAAAACTGACAGTTTAGCAAAAAGTTCACCGCAAGTTTCAGTATTGTCAATTTTGATTTCACGTTGCAATATCATATCACCCGTATCTATACCGATATCAGTTTTCATTATAGTGATACCTGTGGACTTTTCACCGTTTAAAATTGCGTAATGAATAGGCGAAGCGCCCCTGTATGCAGGGAGAAGTGAAGCGTGGATATTAATAACACCAAGTTTAGGAATATCCAAAATTTCTTGCGATAAAATTTGACCAAACGCACAAGTTATCATTAAATCGGGATTAAGATTTTTTAAATCTTCCACCCCTTCTAACCTAATTTTATCATATTGATACACGGGAATATCGTGCTCATTTGCGAAAGTCTTCACAGGTGGCGGAGTAAGAATATGTTTTCTTCCAACAGGTTTATCTTTATTCGTAACTACCGCGACTACGTTATACCCTGTTTCTATTATTCTTTTTAACGGTTCTACCGCAAATTCGGGAGTACCTAAATAAACAATTCTCAACGGCTTTCCTCCCTTACGAACTCCGCCTTGTCAACGTAAATTATTCCGTCCAAGTGGTCGTATTCATGACAAAATGCTCGCGCCAAAAAACCTTCGGCATTAACAACGAAAGGTTTACCGTATCTGTCAAACGCCTTTAACGTTATAAAGTTAGGACGAACTACTTCACCGTATTTACCTTTAACAGAAAGGCAATCTTCGTTATCGCGCTGTTTGCCTTTTTGTTTTAAAATAACGGGATTAATACACTCATAAAATTTGCCGTCAACGTACACGATAAAAATTCGTCTTAAAACGCCAACCTGTGGTGCTGCAAGCCCTGCGCCGTCAGCCTTAATAAGCGTTTCTTTCATATCGTCTAAAAGTTGATGAGTTTTTTCACCAAAATCAGTAACTTCAAAAGATTTTTTTCTTAAAGTAGGATCACCGATTTGTAATATGTTTCTAATAGCCATAATTTTATCCTTTAAGTCAAATTGTTAGAGTTAACTTCCATCGAAATTAAAACCGTACGGTTTTTATATTTATCTACACTAATAAACACTTTATCAAGCAGTTCTCTATCGTTTGCATTAATTCGCATAAGAACTTGATATCGGAATTTGTTTTGCAACCTTTTTAACGGCGCTTTCATACAACCAAAAAAGCGAAATTTTTCACGCTGTTCATTATATATATAACTTAATTCTTCATATATTGCCTTGGTTGCCGACAGCGCCCTGTCGTCGTCTTCACTACTTATCAGTATTCTAACAACGTCAGTAAACGGCGGAAAAGCAGTTGCCTTCCTAATTGAAATTTCTTGTTTGAAAAAATTTTCATAATCGTAATTTATAGCGTACCTTAAAACTGGATTATCGGGCGAATAAGTTTGTAATACAACCTTTCCTGACTGCTCTGCACGCCCACTCCTACCAGCCACTTGCGTCAACAGTTGAAACGTCCGCTCCCCACTACGATAATCGGAAAAATGCAAACTCATATCAGCATCAAGTATCCCAACCAACGTAACGAAAGGAAAGTCGTGTCCTTTTGCAATCATTTGAGTGCCAACGAGTATATCTGCTTCACGCGCGGAAAACTTATTCAATATTTTGAAATGCCCTTCTTTACTCTGCGTAGTATCTCTATCCATACGCAATATTCTTGCCGAAGGGAAAAGTTTTTTCAGTTCGTCAACAACGCGCTCCGTCCCCGTTCCACCGTAGCGTATAAACGGACTGCCACACTCGGTACACGCCGTTATCATTTTATACTTCGCACCGCAATAATGACATAAAAGTGATTCGTCTTCTTTATGATATGTTAGCGAAACGTCGCACGAATCACATTTTTGAACGTGTCCACACTCAGTACAAATTACCGTTTTTGAATACCCACGCTGGTTTAAAAATATTATTGCTTGATTACCTTTTGATAAACAATTTTCAAGTTCAGTTTTAAGAACGGACGAAAAAGGTGTGTTATTGCCACGCCTAACTTCTTTGCGCATATCGGCAATTTCAACTTCGGGCAAAGGTTTTTTATTTATCCTGTCAGGTAATTCAATTAAATTATAAACGCCGTCAAGCGCATACTTATAACTTTCAACCGAAGGCGTTGCACTCCCCAACACAAGTTTTGCCCCACAATACTCTGCGCGATATTTTGCGACTTCAACGGTAGAATATCTTGGCGCGGATTCACTTGTATAACTGCCGTCGTGTTCTTCGTCAATTATAATTATTCCTACGTTTTCAAGCGGCGCAAAAATGGCGCTACGCGCACCTATTGCAATTTTCGCTTCTCCGTTACGCAATCTCCACCACTCGTCAAACCGTTCACCCGCCGATAATCCACTATGCAAAATAGCAGCGTTATCGCCAAATCTTGCGCGCAACTGTTTTAACATTTGAGGCGTTAAAGAAATTTCAGGCACAAGCATTATTGCTGATTTCCCTTTTTCTATCGCGCGATTGATTAAATTTAAATAAACTTCGGTTTTACCACTACCCGTAACGCCAAAAAGCAAACTTACAGATTTATCCGAATTAACAACGCTATTCACTGCTTTCTTTTGCTTTTCAGTTAGTTCAACGTTTTTATTTTGCGCATCTATCCCTTTATACGGCGAACGAATACGCTTTTCAGTAGTAATAATTGCGTAACCTTTTTCAACTAAACCGTTTACGGCTGACGCACCGAAACGTTCAGCGAGAACGGTGAAATTACATTTTTTGTTTTCCGCTAAATAATATAGTAATTCTTTTTGTTTTATTGCCGTTTTTCTTAAAGTAGTAACGGCAACGTTTACGTCTAATCCATCTATGTATGATACAATGCGGTTAAATTGCTCTTTAACTTTACCTTTGCGCATCTCAGACGGCAAAAACAAGCGGAGCGCCGCTGCACGCGTAACGTAACACGTTTTGCAAACGTATTCCATTAACGACAACGTTTCTTCCGTAAGCGCAGGCGTTTTTTCTAGCAATCTATGAATAGGACGGATTTTTTCAGGATCAAATTTGCTGACTTCTTTAACCCCGATAACTACGCCTTCAATAATTTTCTGTCCAAAAGGCACGGCAACGCGACTGCCGATTTTAATATCGCAGTCGGAAAAAGAATATTCAAATATTTTATCAACTTCAACGTTATTGATGTCGACGATAACGTCAGCAAACATAATTCTTCTCCACCGTTAAAAAACAAAATATGTCCACCAAAATCGATGAACACATTTCAAAAGTTTGTTAGTCGTTGGTGGCAATCAATTTGCCGTCGTAAATTTCTTGCGCAGCAACCGATAAAGGTTTTTCTTTACCAGGAAGTTCAGTATAGCCTTGATTTTGAGCCTGTTCCATAAGTTGTCTTGCGCGTTTACTAGTTACGATGCAAAGTTCATACTTTGAACCGATTTTTTGTGCTAATTCATCAATAGGCGGTTTATGTATCATAATAAATTCTCCTCTTTAATAAGATAATATTCAAATTTTATTTTTTTCAAAGTTAATTATTTCTTCAACCCTTTCGATTGCCGCCGTTAAAT
Source organism: Clostridia bacterium (assembly GCA_017503265.1). Lineage (GTDB taxonomy): Bacteria > Bacillota > Clostridia > Christensenellales > Borkfalkiaceae > UBA1259. Next base: position 12,501 of record JAFVTK010000103.1, read on the forward strand.
CGTCGTTTATAACGGTATAATCGTAAAGGCTACTTTTAGAAAGTTCGTAATCAATTCTCTCCATACGAAGATTGATTTTTTCAATAGTTTCCGTACTGCGTTTAATCAATCGGTTGCGAATTTCTTCTACCGACGGCGGCGCAAGCATAATTAAAACTGCATCCTTAAAATTTTTTTTAACTTCTAATCCACCGTTAACGTCGATTTCAAGCAAAACGTCACTATTAATAAGTTTTTCTGTAACGAATTTTTTTGGCGTTCCATAAAAATTTTCAAAATGTTCGGAATATTCTAAAAATCCGTCGTTATCAATTTTTGTTTTAAATTCGTCTTTGTTAATAAAAAAGTATTCCCTTCCGTCAACTTCTCCATCTCTTGGATTGCGAGTTGTACAAGATATACTCAAAGACATGTTTTTATTACGCTCAACTAGCATTTTTGCTATCGTGCCTTTTCCAACCCCCGAAGGACCAGAAAGAACGACCAAAACGTTTCTTTTGTTATTCAAGATTTTGAACCTGCTCTCTTACTTTTTCAATTTCGTTTTTAAGTTCAAGCGCGTAGCGCGTTACTTCAATATCGTTAGACTTTGAACAAATCGTGTTCGTTTCCCTATTAAATTCTTGCATCAAAAAGTCAAGTTTTTTTCCTGAACCGTTTGATTTTACAATCTCACGGAATTGAACGATATGAGAGTTAAGCCTTGTCAACTCTTCATCAATATTAACTCTATCAGTATAAAAAGCGACTTCATTTAGTAGCCTTGTTTCGTCGTATTTAACGTCTTGCAAAAATTCTACGATACGGTTTTTAAGTTTCTCTTTATACTCTGCTGCAACGAGCGGCGCGCGGAGCGCAACTTTATCTGCAAGCGTTTTAATGGTATCCATACGACTTAACAAATCGTTAACAAGTTTATCGCCTTCAACTTTACGCATTTCGTTAAGTTTTATACACGCATTTTTGACGGTATCTTTGATGATGTCTTCAAACTCTTCAACGTCCACTACCGAATTATCGGTAATTACGTCAGGCGACTTCATTATCATACTAACCGTAAAATCGTTTGAAAGTGATAATTTTTCCGCAATTGCTTTACTTGCGTTAAAATAACAAGCGGCTTTTTCAAAATTTACGTCAATATCAGTAGATTTTTCTCTCGTGTCAGAAAAGTTTATAAACAAATCAATTCTACCGCGATTAACGTATGCTTGAACAGTTTTTCTTATAGCGTCCTCAAAAGCGATAAACGCCCTTGGGGTTTTACAATTTAAATCAAAATTACGGTTATTTACAGTTTTAATTTCAACGACGAGATTAACACCATCAGACGAATATTCCGCCCTACCGTAGCCAGTCATGCTGAGCATAAAAATGCTCCTCCAAATTATATTTAAATTATTTTATCATAAAAAACTTAATTTATCAAGTTTTTATAAGCGATTTAAACGTTTCTTCGTCGATAATTTTTATCCCAAGCGCCTTTGCCTTATCAAGTTTACTGCCAGCGCTTTCACCAGCAATAACCATAGTGGTTTTTTTAGATACGCCTGTTTGAACTTCTCCGCCTAAACTTTCAATAATTTTTGCTGCATCGTCGCGCTTAAATTCAAACAACGTTCCAGTTAATACAACTTTTTCACCACCGAACACGCCTTGACCGAAATTAGAGTTTTCATATATTATTTCAACACCCAAATCAAGTAAACGATTAATTTCGTCCACCATTTCAGTATCGTTAAAATATTTAAACACACAATCAGCAACAATTTCTCCAACGTCATCTATTGCTAAAAGACTTTCTTTTGACGCCGTAAGTAAGGCGTTAAGAGTTTTATACTCTTTTGCTAAATCCCTAGCAGTTTTCTTTCCAACGTTATCAATTCCCAAGGCAAAAATAAAATTAGAAAATAAAACAGACTTGCTTTGCTCTATCGCGGAAAACAAATTATCGGTTTTAGCGTCTTTATAACCTTCTAAATTTCTAACGTCTTCACGGTTTAACCTATATAAATCGCTAAAACTTTTAACACCAAATTTATCAAATAAAAGACCTGCAGTTTTTTCGCTAAACCCTTCTATATTCATACCGTTTTTACTTGCAAAGTTGGTAAGATTTGCAATTACACGTGGACGACATTGTTTATTTGGGCAAAATAAATTAGCGCCTACTTCTACAAGGTCTGATAAACAATACGGACATATTTGCGGTTTTTTAACTTCTAAACAGTTCGGAAAAACTTCGGTCGTCCCTAAAATTTCAGGTATAACTTCGTTACTTCTTCTAACCAAAACTCTTGCACCGACCATTACGCCTTTTCTTGTCAAATCACCGTAGTTGTTTAGGGTCGCTTTTTTGACAGTTGCGCCAGCAAGTTCGGTAGGCTCTAAAATACCAAGTGGTGTTAACTTTCCCGTTCTGCCGACCTGCCAAATAACGTTTTTTAAAATCGTAGTAACTTCTTCCGCTTCAAATTTATATGCGATTGCCCAACGCGGAAATTTGTCAGTATAACCCAACTTTTCACGCAAACTAAAATCGTTTAGTTTAACAACTGCACCGTCAGTTAAAATATCAAGTATTTTTCTACTGTTTTCAATTTCTTTTATCGCTGACATAACGTCCGATATTCCGTTGCAAACCCTTAAAAATGGATGAACTTTAAAGCCTTCCTTTTTCAAAAACTCGACACACTCAACTTGACTTTTAAGAGTATTAGTATCCATGTAATTGACGTTATAAAACATAATTTCGGCACGGCGCTTTTCAGTAACTTTCGGGTCAAGATTTCTTATCGCCCCCGCAACAGCATTGCGCGCGTTCTTTAACGGCTCTACTGCCGTTTTATTATATTCTTCTAACACGGAAAGGCGCATAATTGCCTCGCCTTGAACTTCAATTTTACCCTTGTATGAGATAGATAGTGGAAAACTTTTTATCGTTAAAACTTGCGCAGTTACGTCTTCACCTTCAACACCGTTGCCACGCGTTGTAGCGCAAACAAATCTTCCTTGGTCGTAAGTTAAACAAATTGTTAACCCGTCAAATTTATATTCTACGGTATACGTTAAATTTTCGTCCGATTTGTTAATACGCTTATCAAACGCATAAATTTGCTCTTCGGTGGTCGCTTTATCTAAACTGTAAAGTCTTTCGATATGTTTATGCTTTTTAAAAGCAGAAATAGGCTCACCACCGACACGCTTGGTTGGTGAATCGTATAAAACTTCACCTGTCGCTTTTTCAAGTGATAATAATTCGTCGTAAAGTTTATCGTATTCCTTATCTGAAACAGTAGGATTATCAAGAACGTAATACTCGTGTGCATACTTGTTAAGTTTATCCACGAGTTCTCTCATTCTTTCCTTCATAAGACCTCCATAGGCGCAAATTTAGCCGATAGCGACTTTATCCCAACGCCCTTAAACGCTACGTCAACAATAAGGTTGTCGCCCTGCCCTTTAACGTTTATAACCATACCTTCGCCAAATTTGACGTGCTTAACTTTTACACCAGTTCTAAATTTATCGTATTGAACGCTTTTATTTTCTTTTGGTTTGTTATTTTGCAAAAATGTTTTTGCATAACCAGAAGAATATCCTTGCGATTGTGAATACCCGTCGTCATCATCATTATAACGCCTATTATCATAAGAATACGCGCTTTCACGACGTTTTTCGTCTTCTTGTCTTTTAGGAAACAAAATTGCTTGCGCTTCACGCAAAAAACGCGATTGAAGCATATTTTCACGCTTGCCGTACATATACCTACTCATTGCTCGCGTTAAATACAGCCTTTCCATTGCACGCGTTACCGCAACGTACATAAGCCGCCTTTCTTCTTCCATTTCCGCTTCGTCGTCGACACTTCTAGCAATCGGTAATATTTTATCGTCAAGACCTGCAACGAAAACACACTTGTATTCTAATCCCTTTGCAGCGTGAATAGTTGCAATGGTAACCGCGTCGTCAGAATTAATCGAATCAGTATCAGAACTTAAAGTTACCGAATTCAAATAATCTGATAGCGTCGTACCTACATTATCTTTTTCAAACTGTTCGGCAGAGTTCTTTAATTCACTAATATTATAAAGTTTTGCGGTATTTTCTTCTGATTTTTCGGCAAACTGCTCTAAAAAGCCCGTGGTTTCTAAAACGTAATCTATCGTCTTTACAACTGAATTATCTTGCGCAAAAACCTTAAAACTATCAAGTAACAGCCCAAAATTAAACAACTTTGTTTTAGCCGCTGCACCTATTGACGTTTGTTCTAACCTAAACACACCGTCATACATTGAAATCCCGGCAGAAGAACAAAACTCTCGAAGTTCTCTTAAAGTTTTATCACCTATTCCCCTTTTCGGCGTTGCAACGCATCTTAAAAAAGATTCGTCGTCGTTAGGATTATTTATTACTTTAAGATAAGATAAAATATCTTTAATTTCTTTACGTTCAAAAAACCTAAAACCGCCAAAAATTTTACACGGTATCCCGTATTTCATAAATTCTTGTTCAAAAGCACGCGAAAGAGCGTTTACTCGCATAAAGACTGCAAAATCGCCGTACGATAACTCACTATTACGCGCCATAAGGTTTTTTATTTGAAGAGCAGCAAACGTCGCTTCGTTATTTTCGTCAGTACCTACAAAGGTTTCAACTTTTACACCGTCAGGATTATCCGTCCATAATTCCTTTGGACGACGTTCGGTATTATTAGCAATAATACAATTTGCAAGTTGCAAAATCTTTTTGGTAGAACGGTAATTTCTTTCTAATTTATAAACTTTTGCTCCGCGGAAAATATCGTCAAAAGACAAAATGTTTTCTATTTTAGCACCACGCCAACCGTATATACTTTGGTCGTCGTCGCCAACTACAAATATGTTTCCATGAATTTTACATAATCTTTGAGCAATAGCAAATTGAACACTGTTAGTATCTTGAAACTCGTCAATATGAATATACTTAAACTTATTAGAATAATAATCTGCAACTTCGGGAAATTTTTCAAACAATTGATAAGTCTTAAAAAGTAAATCGTCAAAATCCAAAGCGTTAGAGCGCGCAAGTTGCGTTTCGTACGCTTCATAAATTTTTTCAATATCGTCACCGAAACGAACTTCGGGATAAGCCTTTCTCCACTCTGCTGGTGTCAAGCACTCGTTTTTAGCGTTAGAAACTATATTTTTTGATGATTTTAAGAGCGTGTCGGTGTCATACCCTAAATCTTCAAAAACACGCTTAAACACTTTATCCTTATCAGTTTCGTCATATATAGTAAAATTTTTATCGTAACCAAGTTTATCAATATCGCGACGTAAAATACGCACACACATACTATGTATGGTTGAAACCCACATATCGCCAACGTTTCCGACGATTTTTTCAAGTCTTTCCTTCATCTCGCCCGCGGCTTTATTAGTAAATGTAATTGCCATAATGTTAGACGGCAATACACCTTTTTCAAGTACTAAATAAGCAATTCTACTAGTTAAAACGCGCGTCTTGCCACTACCTGCGCCAGCAATAACTAAAACTGCGCCTTCGGTATCAAGTACTGGTTTAATTTGTTCGTCGTTAAGTTTGCTAATAAGTTCGTTAATCTGTGTCATAATACGTTTATTATATCACATAACGCTTTTCATTTCAAGCGGTAGGTAATTAAAAAGGTTACAATGCTTTTAATTTTTCTTGCAATATAAACGAGTTTGTGATAATATTTTATTCGAGGTTAATTATGGGTAAAAGTTGGCTATATAATAAAACTGTTTTAATTACGGGCGCAAGTGGTGGAATAGGCTTTTCGGTTGCAAAACTCTTAATCAAAAAATACGATTGTAAAATTATCGGAATAGCGCGCAATGAAAGTAAAATGCTCAAAGCAATAGAAACGCTTGGGGAGAAAAAGAATAATTTTTCTTATCATCTTTTTGACGTTTCCGTTAAAGAAAACTGGCAAAAATTTTACAATTATTTAACTGACAACAAAATAATGATAGACCTACTTTTTAATAACGCTGGGTTTATGTTGCCATTTGCTAAATTTGAAAAATATAGCGAAAGTGAAATTAATGAAATAATTAAAACAAATTTCATTGCTAATCTCACTTCGATTAATACGCTTTTACCTATTATAAAGCAATCTAAAACACCCGCTATCGTAAACGTTTGTAGCGCGGCAGGCCTTTGCTCGGTTGTTGGGCAAAGTATGTATTGCGCAACCAAATTTGCAATGCGCGGATTTACCGAAACGTTGCAACAAGAATACAAACGTCAAATTTATATCGGTGGCGTTTACCCTGGATTTATAAGAACTGATATACTCAATCGTCAAAGTGATGACGCAAAAAATAATAAACTTATAAATAAATTGATGATGCCGTTAGATAAAGCAACTAAAAAAATAGTTAAAGGTATATCAAAAAAGAAAAAACGCATAGTTATGGGTTTTGACGGTTGTTCTATGAGTTTTTTTGGTAGACTTTTCCCTAAAATGACACCAAATATTATCACAGGCGTATTAAAATCATCAAAACTTGAAATGTTTAACGAAGTATTTAATTACGACAAGGAGATTAAATGAATAGAATATTAACCATACAAGATATATCGTGCGTAGGTAAATGCTCGCTTACCGTTGCCCTACCAGTCATATCTGCGTTTGGTGTAGAAACTTCGGTACTACCAACCGCAGTTCTATCCACCCACACGGCGTTTAACGGATTTACCTTCCGCGACTTGACCGACGATTTACCAAGCATATCAAATCATTGGAAAGAGCAAAAAATAACTTTTGACGCTCTTTATACTGGCTATTTAGGGTCTTTTAAACAACTTGAAATCGTATCAAAAATTTTTGACGAATACAAAACCAACAAAAATTTTATTTTAGTTGACCCCGTTATGGCTGACAACGGAAAGCTATACCACGGTTTTGACCAAAAATTTGCTTTTGCAATGGCTAAACTGTGTTCAAAAGCAGATATTATAGTTCCAAATTTAACAGAAGCATCTTTTATGCTAAACGTTCCGTACGCAGAAAATAATTACGACGAATTATACGTTAAAGAAATGCTAAAAAAACTCACAGATTTAGGCGCGAAAAAAGCCGTATTAACAGGGATTTCGTTAGACGGTATAAATCTTGGAGTATACGGCTACGACCGCGAAAAGAACGAGTATTTTTCCTGTTTCCGCGAGCGTTTACCTTTCAGTTTTCACGGTACGG
>JAFVTK010000010.1 GCA_017503265.1 Clostridia bacterium
TGGTTACGGCAAACACTATTGCGCATCAATTCGACGCAATTATTCACGACGCAACCGACGCTTTTGCAATGTCCACTATGGCGTTTATAAGCCAAAATCTCGGTGCGCGCAACTTTAAGCGTATTTGGAAAACTATTTGGATAAGTATTGCGCTTGTGCTGGGGGTAAGTTTATCGATAGGCGGATTGGTTATTTTACTTGCTAGGCCACTTTGTGGAATTATGACTGATACGCCTGCGGTTATTGAATACGGCGTTAAAAGGCTTTCTATAATGGGTATGTTTTATTGCCTTACCGGTATGATGGGCGTATTTGCAAACACGTTGCGCGCGCTCGGCAAACCTACGTTTACAATGTTTGGCAGTTTAGTTTGTACGGTAGTATTTAGAATAGTTTGGATTTATACGGTATTTCCGCTTATGCCTACGCTTGATACCTTTTACGCGGTTTATCCTTTGTCTTGGGGGTTATGCGCTTTGGTTTATGCGGCACTTGCAATACCTATCCTTATAAAACAACAGAAAAAAGTGGAAGCAGAAGACGCTGTAAATAAAACCGTTGACTGTGAAGAACAAAATACGGAAGTTACAGCGTAACTGAAATATAAAATATAAGTAAAGGTAAAGGAGAATTTATGAACAAAAAACTTACGGTAACGGGTACGGGTGATTCGCTTTTCGTTGCGGATATACCAAACGAATATTTTGAAGGTGATTTTAAGCCTGTGTACGATTATATCAATTCGTGCGACGTGAAGATGACTAATTTAGAGACCAACGTTTCAAAGTTTGGCGATTTCCCTAACGCATACAGCGGTGGAACGTGGCTTAATACCGAGCCGGAAGTTTTCGACGACCTTGCTAAATACGGCTTTAATTATTACGGCACGGCAAACAACCATTGTATGGACTACTCTTATCACGGTATGCTTTCTACGATTTCAGAACTCGATAAGCGTGGACTTGCGCACTCGGGTACGGGTAAGAATTTAGAAGAAGCGTCTGCACCCGCGATTATTAACGCTGACGGTAAAAAGATTGCTATTTTTGCGGTAGCGTGCGAATATTCTGGTATTCAAGTTGCGTCAAGGGCAGGCGTTACCACAAATAATATGAAGGGGCGTCCTGGTGTAAACTATTTGGGCTACACGGCGTATAGAGCAATCGGCAAAGAAGACCTTGAAAAACTTAAAGAAATTGCAAAACAAACTCAAATTAACGCGGCAAGGGAAAGAAGTGTTGCAGGTGGATTTGCACTTCCCGATCCCGACGGCGTTTACAGTTTTGGCGAATTGAAGTTTTGTTACGACGGCTCTAAAAAGGAGACCGAGTGCAATAAAACCGATAAAGAAAGAATTATTAACGCGATAAAACAAGCGAAAAAAGAAAACGATTACGTCTTTATTTTAATACATTGCCACGACAGTAAAGGAACTAGCCACGAAAACGTGCCCGACTATTACGAAGATTTAGCGCACGCTTGCATAGACGCAGGGGTGTCTGCCGTTATCGGTGGTGGCGCGCACCAGTTAAGACCTATTGAAATTTATAACGGATGCCCGATATTCTATTCTCTTGGCGATTTTATTTATCAGGGTATGAGAGTGCCTTATCTCCCTGCCGACTTTATGGTAAAATACGGCTGTGATAAAAATGCAACCGCTTGGGAAGGGTTGATGGCACGTTCTAAAAACAATACTATCGGATTGCAAGTTCATAAACATAATTTTATGACCGTTTTGCCAAAAATGGAATTTGAAGACGGAAAATTAGTTTCTCTTGAAATGATGCCTATCGTAGCAGGGTTTAAGAGAAAAGGAAAAATGGACGGATTACCCTATCACGCAAAGAACGAAGAAAGTAAAGAGATTTTCGACGTTCTTGATAGATTGTCAACCCCTTACGGTACGAAGATAGTTAAAAACGGCGATATGTTAAAAATAGAACTTTAATTTAAGGTGAATAAATTATGAAAAAATATTACGATATGGTCGATAAACATCAAGACGTTATTTTAGATGCTGAAAAATATATTTGGAATAATCCAGAACCTGGTTATAAGGAGTTCAAAACACACGCATATTTAAAAGAACGCTTTGAAAAACTTGGTTACGATTTAGTTGAAGCGGAAGGCATAACGGGCTTTTATACGGTAGTTGATACTGGTAGACCAGGGCCAACCGTTCTCGTTATGGCAGAACTTGATTCTTTAATCAACCGCACCCACCCCGATTGCGATAAAGAAACGGGCGCAGTTCACTCTTGCGGACATCACGCACAATGCGCAGCAATGCTTGGTCTAGCGTCGGCACTAAAAGAAGAAGACGCGCTCGATAATCTTTGCGGTAAAATTAAACTTTGTTTAGTTCCCGCCGAAGAAGGCATTGAAATCGGATATAGAAAAGAACTCGTTAAAAAAGGCGTTATTAAGTATACGTCGGGTAAACCAGAGTTTATTTCAAGGCGTTATTTTGACGACGTAGACATTGCGTTTATGGTACATCAAAGCCCTAGGGAAAACGTAAAATTCGTAATCACGAAAGGGCATAACGGCGTTATAAGAAAGCGTACTACGGTTATGGGTAAATCTGCACACGCAGGCGCGCATCCGCACGAAGGCGTTAACGCCCTTAACGCAGCGTCGCTTATAATTCTTGCCGTTAACTCTTTAAGGGAAACTTTTGAAGAAAAGTATTACGCAAGGGTACACTCGATAATAACCAAAGGTGGCGACGCAGTAAACGCCGTTCCCGACGAAGTAGTTATCGAAAGTTACGTTCGTGCTGCAGAACCTATTGCACATAAAAAAGTTAACCAAGCAGTAAACCGCGCAATTTCGGCAGCGGCGGCGGCAATAGGTTGCACGGTTAGAATTGAAGATATGGCTGGCTCGGAAGCGCTTAATGAAGATGCAAATTTACGCGAGCTTGCTTTTACGGTGTTTGAAGATATCGCCGGGAAAGACGGGTATAAATACGAAAGCGACTGGCTTGCTTCGTCAACCGATATGGGCGATATAAGCACGTTAGTGCCTGCAATTCACGCTTATGCAACGGGTGCGACGGGCGTTTCACACGGTAAAAACTACCGTATAGCAAATCCGTACGACGCTTGCGTAAACGCTGCCAAGTTTGAAATCGGTTTGATTAGAAAACTTTTGGAAAACGACGCGCAAAAAGCAAATGAAATAATTTCTAAATTTACGCCGACATTTAAATCCGTTGACGAATATTTAAAACACAAAGCATCAATTAATATGGACAAAGATACCGTTATAATGAACGACGACGGCACTATTACGCTCGATTATATGGGGTAAAAGTATAGGCGAAATCATGGCACATTTTAGATTTAATTTACATCACGAAGAACACGTTACGCTTGGCAATATTGAAAAAAATAGGCTTAAAACAGGTAAACTTTTAATATTTGCATGCTTTTTTATGTATATGATGTCAATGGCGGTCAAAGGTGTTTTTGCCGCAGAAGTCGCATACATACAAAAATTGTGGTCGATAGGTTACGCTAAAACGAGTATGGCAAACACCTTTTACTTCGTAACTTACGGGCTTGTGCAAGTCGGTATGTTTATTTTAATGAGTAAAATCAATCTGCGAAAATATCTCGCTTTTACCGTACCATTTTCTGCCGTTTGTGCAATTTTAATGGGTACTAGCACGGATATAGTTCAAATGTGGATATACTTTGGATTAACGGGTGCGCTTCAAGCAGGTATTTTTTGCGGTTGTAATTCGATATTGACTAAAAATTTACCTACCTGCCAACTATCGATTGCAAACAGATTTATGAATTTGGGTTATGCGATGGGTACGGTTATAGCATACGGGCTTTGCGGACTGTGTATTTCCTTTGATTTGTGGAGAATCCCTTATTTCGTTTTAGGCGGTATATTTTTGTTTGCGGTAATATTGTTTTTATTTGTAGCAAAATATGCGTCGCGCTATAACCACATCAACGAAATGATTGACGGTCAAAAACTCGCTACAAATAATAATGGTAAATTAGACGGCGAAAGCGACCCGATATTTACGCTAGAAACGCGCAAGAAGAAAGTGCTGTTCTATACAGTTGATTTAACGCTTACGTTTTTTATAA
>JAFVTK010000104.1 GCA_017503265.1 Clostridia bacterium
GGCTGGCATTAAAGATAATATTCATAACGCCAACGAAAATCTTCCCGTAGAGTATATTAAAAAATCATATCAAATATATAAACTCGCGCTCACTAAACTTGCTAATATTTAATTTTTGATATATAATAAACACAAAAGAAGGTGTTAAAATGAAATTCGATACTGAACTCGTGGGCAAAATCGGTTCGATGGCGCTCATCAATAAAGAAAATAATATTTTAGATTACACGCTTATCGCAAGGTTGTCGTCCGAACTTAAGCCAGGTTATATTTGGGTTACTAGCGGCGCTGCCGAAACGGGTAGGCTTGATTACATTAAAAGGAACGGCAGAGAACTTAAAGGCTCGCCCGAAGAAGTCAAAACCGACTACTCTGCGCAAGGTCAATCAATTTTGATGGCGACCTATCGTCAGTACGTTGACAGTAAGTATTCAATTCGCCAAGTACTCGTTGAACATCAACACTTTAACGACGAACAAAAAAGAGCGCACCTTAAGGATATGTTACTGCGCTGCAAAGACCAAAACGCAATCCCTATTATTAACTATAACGACCCGATAAGCACCGAAGAAAGTCGCCGCTTTGAAATTCAGTCGTTAAAGAACAAGAATAAAAAGGTTGTCGAGTGCGTAGATAACGACGAAACGGCTGCGCAAATTGCGTGTCTTGTAAAGGCGGAAACCTTGCTTATTTTAACTAGCGCAAACGGGATTTACCGCGACAGCAAAAACCCCGACACTTTAATTGAAGAAATTAGCGGCTCTACCGTTTACGAAGTGTTAGATAATATTACCGAGTGCGAAAACTACTGTAACGGCGCGTCGCGCGCGGGCGCAAACGGGGCAAGGGCAAAACTTGAATACGTTAAAGACGCAGTTAAGAACGGCACTAAAGTTATAATTGCGTCGGCAAAATATTCAATTAAAGATATATTATCGGGAAAAGCAAAGGCAACGAGAATAGGCGTAAGATAAATTAAAAATATTTCTTTAATTACGAATAAAAAGCGTGGAAATAATTACCACGCTTTTTCTTTTATTTATTGAATATCTTAAAGATTACTACACATAATACTACCAAGGGGGAAGTTATGAGAGATACTAATAAGAAATCAAAGACTAACGGCAAGAGTAAAACCAATGGCGCAAAGAACTGCAAATAAAAAGATTAAAAATAAATCTTTTAAGAGTAACTTTGACGTAAACGGTTCTTACACGGGAACTGACGCTTTTGATAAGTACGAGTTGCCCGTTCAAGATGCCGACGATCTTTAATTTAAGGTCTTAATTTATTTAACCTTTAAAACGAAAAGGACGATTAAGCAAAAGTTTAACCGTCTTTTTTGTTATATATTAGACTATTTTGCGCATAAAAAGGATAAAACAACAAATAAAATAAATTATTTTACTTTACAAATCTTTTTTATTGCGTTATAATGATAACGCTTTTTAAGTCGGTTATACGGTCGCGGGGGCAGGGAGAGCCTGTCAATGAGGAAAGTCCGAGCGTTTTAGAAACAGGGTGCCGGAGAAATCCCGGTGAAGGTGACTTTAAGGAAAGTGCAACAGAAAATAACCGCCGATTATTCGGTAAGGATGAAAAGGCGCGGTAAGAGCGCACCGCCCTTGCGGTAACGCGAGGGGCTGTGTAAACCCCACCCGACGCAAGATTGACAAATCGTTTCACAAGGGAGTTTCACCGAAACGGTTTAACAAATATCGCTGGGGGATATTGGTAACAATATTCGTAGATAAATGACCGTACACGACAGAACTCGGCTTACAGACCGTCTTAAAAAGAACTTTATGCGCTAAGCAAGGCTAAACCTTGCTTGGTGCTTTTTTATACGATAAAATTTTTTGCTTAAAAATATAAAAATAATTGAAAATTTAGTTTTTTTGCTATATAATGTCTTTGCTTTATTTAAGGAGAGATTTATGAAAAAGGATATTACTATTCACCGATTTACCGTTCCCGTGAACTGCGCGGCGTTTTCAACTAATAATACCGATAAAGTTCAAGATAACCAAAAAATTTATTTTGATAACGGCGTTTTAATGCTTCCTAAATCTTATTCTAAAAGGGGAAAACCTACAAGGCTAATTATAAACTGCCACGGCGCAGGCGGTTCGGTAAATACCGACGATTCTCAAATCGAAAGTCAAGTTTTTGCTAAATATCTACTCGCTAACGGCTACGCAATAATGGACGTCAACGGCTTGCCCGAAGAATATTCTTCACTTTTCGGCGTAGATATCAAAAATAACGTCGGCAGCCCTATCGCTTTGCAATGTTACGTTAAAGCGTACCACTATTGTATAGATAATTTTAACTTAAAAAAAGACGTTTTCGTTCACGGCGGTTCAATGGGCGGAATAAGTAGCGCCAACTTAGTTTTGTCAAATTGTATTCCCGTAATCGCGCACAGCGCATTTTGTCCCGTTCTCGATACCTTTAACCAAATATTTTTACACCCGTGGTCGAACGGACTGCCTAAAACCGCGCTCGGCGTACTTTACGACTTTGAAAAAGATAAAAATGGCGAATTTATTTACGACTTTGAAAAAGTCGTCGGCTTTAATCCCGTAGATAGAATAATTAAGGTAGGTGATAAAGAATATCTTTCTTACCCCGTTCCCGTAAAGTTTTGGCAATGCGAAAACGACGATGTGGTAAGCATTGAGCCGACTAAACGGTTTATTAGAGCGATAAAAAACTCCGGGGGAATAGCGCATTTAAGAACTTTTTTAGACGGCAAGCACGAGCCGAGTTTATTCGGCGAATTAGTATTAAATCCAAGTGGCAATACCCTTTTTAACGGCGAAACGTTAGAAATTAAACCTGCCGTCGAAGAAGCGTTTTTGTGGATAAAACGCTTTGACTAACTAAAAACGACCAAAAAAACTAAAACGGTTGCATTTTTTGCAACCGTTTTTTAATTTATTTGGTTAAATATACCATTAAAACTGCTATGTCGGCGGGGGAAACACCTGATATTCTTCCCGCTTGGCCAAGGTTTTTAGGACGGATTTTATCGAGTTTTTGTCTTGCTTCAATTCTAAGTCCGCCGATTGAAAGATAATCTATATCTTCGGGCAAAAGTTTTTCTTCAAGGCGCTTTGCCTTTTCAATTTGCTCTAAACCCTTTTCAAGATAGCCTGCGTATTTTGCGTCGATTTCTACGGTATCGATTATCTCTTTACTAATATTTTCAAAACCGCCGAACTCTAAAATAATTTCGCTAAGCGGAATACCGCGGCGCACTAAATCCGCCATAGTTAAACCCGTTTGCGGCTTTTGGTAACCGTACTTAACGAGCAAGTTTTCCGCATCTTTGGGCTTAATGGTCTTTTGCATTAGCTCAGTTGCGGCGTTATACTCGCTTAACCTTTGTAAATAACGCGCGTACCTTTCGTCAGTAACAAGCCCTGCCTTTCTTCCGCGTTCGGTAAGTCTAAAGTCGGGATTATCTTGACGAAGAACTATTCTATATTCGGCGCGACTGGTCATCATACGGTAAGGCTCGTTAGTGCCTTTGGTAACTAAATCGTCTATTAAAACGCCTATATAACCGTCGTCACGGCGCAAGATTAAAGGTTGTTCGCCACGCATTTTTAAGGACGCGTTAAGCCCTGCAATCAAGCCTTGCGCAGCCGCTTCTTCATAACCGCTAGTGCCGTTAATTTGCCCTGCCGTGTAAAGTCCTGAAATCTTTTTATATTCTAAAGTAGGGTAAAGGTCAAGCGAATCTATACAGTCGTACTCAATGGCGTACGCGTAACGCATAATTTCGCAGTTTTCAAGTCCACGCACGGTACGGTACATTGCCTTTTGAACGTCGTGGGGAAGAGAAGTTGACATACCTTGAACGTAAATTTCGTTGGTGTTTTCGCCTTCGGGTTCTAAAAATAATTGATGGCGTTCTTTGTCGGCAAACCTAACCACCTTGTCTTCAATAGACGGGCAGTACCTTGGCCCCGTACCCTTAATCATACCCGAATACAAGGGGGAACGGTGCAAGTTTGCCCTAATAATTTCGTGGGTTTTCTCGTTAGTATAAGTTAAATAACACGGGCGCTGTTTTTCGGGGATACGCTCGCTCATAAAACTAAAGGGATAAACGTCCTTTTCGCCGTCTTGAATTTCAAGGGCGGAAAAATCAATCGTTCTTGCATCTACCCTAGCCGGCGTACCCGTCTTAAAACGGCGCACGGTAAAGCCAAGTTTGATTAAATTTTCAGTAAGACCACTAGCCGCAGCCTGAAACCCGTTCGGCCCTGAATTTTGCCGCCATTCGCCCGCGATAACGCTGCCGTTTAGATATACGCCCGTCGCGACGACGACCGCCTTGCACTCTAAAACGCCGCCGTAAGCGGTCTTTACACCCGTAACCGCCAAACCGCTCTCGTCGGTTAATATTTCCACCGCTTCGCCTTGAACGATTTTAAGGTTTTTAGTGTTTTCCAAGGTCTTTTTCATAAGCGTATGGTAGAAGTTTTTATCTTCTTGCCCACGCAACGATTGAACTGCCGCGCCTTTGCCGCGGTTGAGCATACGGATTTGCAAAAGCGCGCCGTCGGCGTTAATGCCCATTTCACCGCCGAGCGCGTCTATTTCCCGCACTATTTGACCTTTGGCAGTTCCACCGATTGAAGGATTGCACGCCATAAATGCTATGCTGTCTAAATTGAGTGTCAGCATAGCCGTATTAAAGCCCGTTCTAGCAAGGGCGAGCGCTGCTTCGCAACCAGCGTGTCCTGCGCCGATTACTACCGCGTCAAATTTTCCTTCGGTAAAAGTAGTCATAATCTTTATTGTTTAAGTAACATTTTCTTAATATCGTTAATTTCCACGGAAAGTTTATTGTCCGTTTTCATTCTTTGGTCAATCTTGTCGCGCGCGTAAACTACGGTCGAGTGGTCGCGCCCGAAAAATTCGCCAACCGTTTCTTGCGGCAAGGTCATCATATCGAGTATTAAATACATACTTACTTGACGGGGAAGAACGAATTCTTTATTCTTTCTTCTACCGCAAACGTCGGCTTTGGGAACTTTATAAAATTCGCAAACGCAGTTGATAATATCTTCGGCTTCTAACTTTTCTTGTTTTTCGCCCGCGCTCTCTTTAAGCGCGTCGTTAACAAGGTCAATGGTTATCGGCTTTTCGTGAAGTTTGCTTGCGAAAATAACTTTAGTAAGTTTACCGATAAGCGTTCTGTTGTCGCAATCGGCAAGTTCTGCGATATAACTTAAAACTTTTATATCGATAACGCATTTTTGTTTGGTAGCGTTCTTTCTTAAAATAGCAATTCTAAGTTCAAGTTCAGGCGATTGAATATCGGTCAAAAGTCCGCCTTCAAAACGCGTGCGCAATCTATCTTCTAAAACTTCGATTTCTCTGGGCGGACGGTCGGAAGTTAAAACCACTTGTTTGTTTTGCAAAACGAGTTCGTTAAAGGTGTGGAAAAATTCCGTTTGAATACCCTGTTTTTTTGCTAAAAACTGTACGTCGTCGATAAGAAGAACGTCAACGTTGCGATATTTTCTTCTAAAATCCGCGCCCGTTCCTTTGCCTTTAGATATGCTTTCAATAAGTTGGTTGGTAAACTGTTCGCAAGTGGCGTAAAGCACGTTAAGGCTGGGATGATGAAGTTTAAGGTAGTTAGCGATAGCCATTAAGATATGCGTTTTACCAAGCCCCGAGCCACCGTAAATGAAAAGGGGGTTATAAGCGTCGCCAGGGTTTTCCGCAACGGCTTTGGCAGCGGCAAAAGCGTATTCGTTAGAAGAGCCGACGACGAAGTCGTCAAAAGTAAATTTAGGGGATATAGGCGAGCCTTGCATTTCAAGTTGGTCGCGTTCTTCTTCGCCGAGTTGCTTAAGATAATCTTCACGGTCTTTAGCCATAACCAACTCAAAATCGGTAATGTAAGTATTGCATTTAGCAAACGCTTCTTTCATTTTTTCACCGATAGTGCCGTTATTGATAGTGTCAACGAAAAACTTACTGCTCGTGCAGAGAATAATTTTATTGCCCCTAACGTCAACGGGTTTGAGTTTATTTATGTAAGTATCGTAAGCAATGTTGCTGATGGTCTTTTCCATCTGCGGCAAGAACGTTTGCTCCCATAAAATCTCATAATTTTCCTTTTCCATTATAACTCATCCTTTTTTTCTGTTGCTTTTAAGTAAAAAACATTATATAATATTTTTAGAAGAAAATCAAAGGTTACTGACAGTTTTTTGAAAAATTTTTTATAATTCTATGTTTATCAGCAAATTA
>JAFVTK010000105.1 GCA_017503265.1 Clostridia bacterium
CTTGCAATATCTTCAAAGCCTTCTTCGCGCGCTTCTTTTTCCATGCGAGCGTACATTTCAGTCCACTCACCGTTTTCACCAGCGGCAGCGTCTTTAAGATTTTCAACAGTAGGACCTACGCCGTCGTGCAAAAGTTTAAACCAAATTTTTGCGTGTTCTTTTTCGTTATCAGCAGTTTCTAAAAACAACGCAGCGATTTGTTCATAACCTTCTTTTTTAGCCTTTGATGCGTAATAAGTGTATTTGTTGCGCGCTTGACTTTCGCCAGCAAACGCTTCCATAAGATTTTTTTCGGTTTTTGTTCCCTTTAAATTCATAATATTTTCTCCTTAAATTTTATCGTTATAAAGATTATATTTTATAAAAAGTTTTTTGTCAATAAAGATAACAAATTTTATTAAAATTTTATTAATAAAAAACACCCGTAAGAAATTCTTACAGGTGTAATTTACTAAAATTTAATTTTTTCTGCGATATAGTTTTTAAGTTCGCTAACGGGAATTCTTACTTGTTCCATAGTGTCGCGATCTCTAACCGTTACTGCGTTATCTTCCAAAGTATCAAAGTCAACCGTTATGCAGTACGGCGTACCGATTTCGTCTTGACGGCGGTAACGCTTACCGATTGAACCTGATTCGTCGTAATCGACGGGGAAAGATTTAATAAGTTCACTATAAATTTCGTCCGCCTTTTCGCCAAGTTTTTTAGATAGCGGTAAGATTGTCGCCTTAAACGGAGCAAGGGTGGGGTGTAAGTGAAGTACGGTTCTTACGTCGTTCTTTTCCGCGTCTAAAACTTGGTCTTCGTAAGCGTTGCAAAGTACGGCGAGTACAGTTCTTTCTACGCCAAGACTTGGTTCAACGACGTAGGGTATATATCTTTCGTTAGTTTCTTGGTCAAAGTAAGATAAATCTTTACCAGAAGTGTTTTGATGTTGGGTAAGGTCGTAATCAGTTCTATCTGCAACCCCCCAAAGTTCGCCCCAACCGAACGGGAATAAAAATTCAAAGTCGGTGGTCGCTTTTGAGTAAAAGCAAAGTTCTTCGGGGTCGTGGTCGCGAAGTCTTATTCTTTCTTCTTTCAAGCCGATAGCGAGAAGCCAGTCGCGACAGAAAGAACGCCAGTAACTAAACCACTCTAAATCAGTACCGGGTTTACAGAAAAATTCAAGTTCCATTTGTTCAAATTCACGAACACGGAAAATAAAGTTACCGGGCGTAATTTCGTTACGGAAAGATTTACCGATTTGCGCTATACCGAACGGCATTTTCTTTCTGGTCGTTCTTTGAACGTTGACGAAGTTCGTAAAGATACCTTGCGCCGTTTCGGGACGAAGATAAACTGTATTTTTAGCGTCTTCGGTTACGCCTTGGAAAGTTTTGAACATAAGGTTAAACTGGCGTATATCGGTAAAGTTATGTTTTTTACAAGTGGGGCAAGGAATATTGTGTTCTTCAACGAACGCTTTCATTTCAGCGTGCGAAAACGCGTCGATAGGTTTTTCTAAAACGTAACCCGTTTCGTTTGCCCAGTCTTCTATAAGTTTATCCGCCCTAAAACGCTCGTGACACTCACGACAGTCCATTAAGGGGTCGGAAAACCCTGCCAAGTGCCCTGACGCTACCCACGTTTGCGGGTTCATTAAAATTGCCGCGTCAAGACCGACGTTTAATTTATTTTCAGTAACGAATTTTTGCCACCAAGCGCGCTTGATGTTGTTTTTAAGTTCAACGCCCAAAGGACCGTAGTCCCAAGTGTTTGCAAGTCCGCCGTAAATTTCGCTGCCGGGGAAGATAAAACCCCTATTTTTACAAAGGTTAACGATTTTTTCCATTGTTGCCGTATTGTTTGACATAATGCACTCCGTGTGTTTTTCTTATTTTTTAACCACTTAATTTTACATTATATCGGATTTTTAGTCAAGCAAACGCGACGAATAATAAAATATTTAAAATTTTGCTTTGATTTTTTTATTATTTGTGCTAAACTATTACAGTAATTAAACGCAAAGGAAATTGTCATGGTAGAAGCGACTAATTTTATTGAACAAATTATTAACGAAGAATTAGAGGCTGGTAAGGTAAGCGGAACTTATACTCGTTTTCCGCCCGAACCAAACGGATATCTTCATATCGGGCACGCTAAAAGTTTGTGCATTAACTTTGGCGTTAAAGAAAAGTATAACGGAAAATGCAATCTCTTTTTCGACGACACTAACCCGTCCAAAGAAAAAACTGAATTCGTAGACGCTATTAAAGAAGACATTAAGTGGTTAGGTTTTTCTTGGGATAAAGAAAATTACGCGTCCGATTATTTTGAAAAGATTTACGATTTTGCGATTGAACTTATTAAAAAGGGCAAGGCGTTCGTTTGCGATATGTCGCCCGAAGAAATAAGTCAAAACCGTGGCACGCTTAAAGAGCCTGGCAAAGAAAGCCCTTGGAGAAATAGGAGCGTTGAAGAAAATCTTGCGCTCTTTACGGCTATGCGTAACGGCGAATTTAAGGACGGTGAAAAGTGCTTGCGCGCTAAAATTGATATGGCGTCGCCTAATATCAATATGCGCGACCCCGTAATTTATAGAATTTTACGCCAAACCCATCACAGAACGGGCGATAAATGGTGTATTTATCCTATGTACGATTACGCGCACCCTATTTGCGACTATATGCAAGGCGTTACGCACTCTCTATGCACTTTGGAGTTTGAAGACCACCGCCCGCTTTACGACTGGGTTGGTATTGAACTAGGCTTTAACCCCAAACCCCGTCAAATTGAGTTCGCAAGGCTTAACGTAACTAATTTAGTTATGAGTAAAAGATACTTAAAGAAGTTGGTTGAAGACGGCTCGGTAGACGGTTGGGACGACCCCAGAATGCCTACGCTTGCAGGGATAAGAAACCGTGGCGTACCTGCCGAAGCACTTAAAGATTTCTGCGCAAGAATAGGTGTAAGCAAGGCGAATTCCGAGGTTCAAATAAGTTATTTGGAAGCGTGCATTAGGGAATACTTGAACGCGCACGCAGAGCGCGCTATGGGCGTTTTGAAACCGTTAAAGGTTACGATTACCAACTATCCCGACGGTAAAACCGAACAGGTTGATTTTGATATTAATCCCAACGAAGAAATTAAGAGAACTAGAAAAATTACTTTCTCAAAAAATATTTATATTGATGCGGACGACTTTTCGCTCGACCCACCACCCAAATATTTCCGCTTAAAGAAAGACGGTTACGTTCGTTTAAAGAGCGCGTATATCATTAAGTGCGACGACGTTGTTTTGGGCGCTAACGGCGAAGTTAAAGAACTTTTGTGTTCATACGTTGCAGAGAGTAAAAGCGGTAACGATACTTCGGGTATTAAGTGCAAGGGCGTTATTCAATGGGTGGAAGCGTCAACCGCAAAAGACGTGGAACTCCGTCAATATGGATACCTTTTAAATGACGAAGAATATTCGGGACAAGATTTTTCCGAGCGTATGAATAAAGACAGCGTAAAAATCTTTAACGGTAAGGTTGAGCCTTATATCTTTGAAAACGATAAAGACGCTGCTTATCAACTTATGCGTACTGGATATTTTAAGCGCTTAACCGTAAAAGGTAAAGAAATTATAAGCGAAATCGTTTCATTAAAAGATAACTTTAACGCAAAAAAATAACAAATAACATAACCCGACCAATAAATTATTTGGTCGGGTTATGCATTACTTGGAGGATTAATCTAAAAAATTTCTCTAATTGCAAGCGTTTCGCCCGTAAAACCGTCAATTAGCAAGGCTTTTAGGTTGCCTTCGCCCGAAGCAATGCCGACGTACCAGTAGGGCGCGCCGTTTTTTACGACTATGCGCGCGTAAATTTCCGCGTTGAAATTTCCGTCGTTATCGGTATAAACTTTTATCAGTTCGCTTTGGTTAGAAAGCAAATAGTCAAGTGCCGTTTTATAATCTATCGTGCCGTCGGGAACGATGGACGATAGTATAATATTTTCACTCGTTCCACCAGAAGAAACGGTAACGGTGAATTCTTTTTGATTAAACCCGTCGATTTCTATAAAAGCGGTAACACAATCTGTAACGGGGTTCAACTTAAAATCGGCTTTATAATTTTTTTCGCCAAAATCTAATGAAACCGTGTACGTTGCGCCGTCCGTTTCCTTGTCGGATAAACGGAAAGTTAAAGCGTAAACTTTTTCGCTAACCTTTGCGTCGTTATTAAACGGCGTTTCCTTAAAACCGTAGCACGCTTTTAAGTTAAAATGTTCGCCACTACCTTCAAAAAGGTCGCAGCGCAGTTCGCTTACGGCGGAGATTAAAGGGTTGACTTTCGTGCAACCGAATAAAAATATTGATAAAATAGAGATAACCGCA
>JAFVTK010000106.1 GCA_017503265.1 Clostridia bacterium
ACAGTGTTTATAACATATTAAACAATCCTTATGTTGTTAATCTTGATTCGTCGGTACGCGGATATAGATTAAGCATGGGTGTAACTACGTTAACACCTGGACTTGCAGATCCGTATTCGACTTCTTTGCAAGGCAAAGTTACAAAGTATAATCCCGATACGCTTAAAATAGTGGCTACGGATGCAGTTTATACAACTATCGCAAAAAAGACGGCTAAAGATATGTTTGACTATGCAAAAGAACAAGTAGAAACTAACAAGTGGAAGGTTAAGGCGTAAGTATGGAAAAAACTATGCTACAAAAGAAAAAAGGAATATTTAAGAAATATACAGTTAAAGACATAAGAAAGTTTCCTTTCGTATATTTAATAGTTGCTTTACCCGTTATACAAATCGCAATATTCTTTTTCTACGTTAATTTTTCAGCAATAGCAATGTCTTTTCAGGACGAGTACGGCAAGTGGAGTTTAGAGTCTTTTAACAGAGTTTTTGAGGCGTTTAGAACGCATAGTGATAAATTAAATTACGACCCGTGGAAAATGTTAGGCAACAGCGTTACCATTTGGGTTATTCAAAACATTTTTGGTTTTGCCGTTTCTATTTTAACTTCGTATATTTTAACAAGGCACATGATAGGTTCTAAATTATTCCGTTTGACTTATTATTTGCCCGGCATAGTTGGTGCGGTGGTTTTTTCAACCGTTATGAAGGAAATGTATATGCGCGGCGGAGTTATATTCGAACTAATTAAAAATATGGGAGTGGATTTACCTGCGCAAGCATTAAAGAACGGACTTTTAGGTGCTGACGAAACTGCTTTCGTAACGCTTATGTGGCAAATATTTATACTTACCATAGCGGGCGGTAATATGATCGTTGCAAGCGCTTATATGAAAATCCCAAAAGAGATTTTTGAATCGTGCGAACTTGAAGGTTGTGGACTTTTCAGGGAAACTTTCCAAATTGCCGTGCCTTGCGTATGGCCAACCTTGTCCACTTTGATAATCTTCTCGTTATGTTCTATATTAACTGCCGATTACAGTATGTATCTCTATTCGGACGGCTCTGGCAAAAAAGGCATGGTTTCAATCGGTTTCTATTTTTATAGATATCAAGTGGCAATGAGCACTGCACCCGACCCACAATATTTATACGGCTACGTGTCTGCTTTTGGTATGCTTATGACTATCATCACTATACCGATAGTTATCGTAAGTAAAAAAATACTTGCAAAATTGCAAGAAAACGTTGAATTTTAAGGAGAAAGGGTATGAAAAATAAAACAAATTTCAAAAAAAGCCTTTCTTCGCGTTTTAGTGCAATATGGGAAAAATGGAAGAGTTTGGGGCTTGCCGCACAAATATTTTTAACGGCGTTCTTTTGTTTCTTCTTGTTTGAAGCAATCGTTCAAGTTTATCCCTTTTTGTGGGTTATAAACAATTCGCTCAAAACTTTTGACGAACTCAATAACGATAGCGTTGCACTTACACAGGCTTGGGAATTTATCAATTATGTTCGAGTATTTTCAGAATTTAAAGTTTTAGGCAACGTTTATTATTTTGAAATGCTTTGGAATTCAGTTTGGCAAACGTTCGTTTTTCTTTTTGTAAATATAGCTGCAAGCGTTTTAGTTGCGTACGCGCTTGCTAAATTCAAATTCCCTGGGCGCGCGCTACTTTATGGAATAATGATTTTTACGCAAACTATTCCTATTTTAGGCACGGGCGGTGCGTCGTATAAACTGCGCTTTGAGTTGGGGATGATAAACAATCCGTGGACTATTTGGTTAGGTTGGGCTGTTGGGTTCGACTATTCAGCGTTTATTTTTTACGGCGCGTTTCAAAGCGTAAGTAATTCTTACGCGGAATCTGCCGAACTTGACGGCGCTAATGAATTGCAAATTTTCGCTAAAATAATTTTGCCACAAGTTTTCCCTGCGATACTTGCACTTATGGTTACAAATTTCGTCGGAAGATGGAACGATTATTCAACGGCTCAAATTTATTTGTCGCAATTTCCAACTTTAGGTTACGGTTTGTTTTTATATGGCACGGGTGCAAACTGGTCGGAATACGGCAAAACGGTATATTACGCCGCGCTTATTATAACGGCGCTACCCGGTGTACTTTTATACGCTTGCTTCCAAGGATTAATTATTAAGAACGTATCGGTTGGAGGATTAAAAGGTTAATAGGAGAGATTATGAACGGAAAAAGAAAAATAATGCTCATTATATTGTCAGTTTTAGCAACGTTGTTTCTGTGTATGGGTTTGGTTGCGTGTGGAACGGTAAGTATCACCACCAAAACACCAAAAGTAACGTATCGTATTGGAGATAGCGTAGATTGCTTTGACTTTTTTGAATATGAAAGTGGTATAAGTTACTCTTTTACGTTAAAAATAGACGGCGGAGAGAGCGAGATGATAGAAGGCCATACCGCATATCTTGCCGTGCCTGGCGTTTATGAACTCACTTATACTGCGACGCTCGGAAATGCAAAGGCTACTAAATCGGTTGAATTTAAC
>JAFVTK010000107.1 GCA_017503265.1 Clostridia bacterium
ATTCTTAGTTCCGCTATGGATATTAAAAGATCAAGTGGCGGGGATTTTTGCAACAATATCAGGCGACGTGGGGCAACAAATAGCGATATTCCATACGTTGTTCAATGTTTTGACCACTTTGGTTTTGCTTCCTTTCTCGCAATACGTTGTAAAACTTGCGTGCATTTTAATACCCGAAAAACAAGTTGAAGACAGCAGATTTAAACTTGAATTTATTGATAACCGTTTGTTAGAAACGCCCCCGATTGCAGCAAGTTACACTAAAAAAGAAATCGTTAGAATGGGTAAAATTGCACTTTCTAATATCAATAGCGCTATTGAAATGTTGCTTGACGATAAAGTTAATAACGTTGAAGAAATAAAGAGCAACGAAGAAGTTTTGAACTACTTAAACAAATCTATAACCGCATATTTAACGAAACTTATGGGTAAAGATTTGTCTGATGAAAACGATAAAAAAATCGGTTCGTATTATCACGTCGTGTCCGACCTTGAAAGGGTAGGTGATTACGCTGAAAATATTATGGAATACTCAATAAGACTTCGTAACGAAGAAATGAGTTTTTCAGAAGGCGCAGTTGAAGAACTTAAAAAAGTAACCGCAAAAATTAATTCGCTTTACGAAAAGGCGATAACCGCATTTGACGATAGAGACGTATCTATGCTTTGTTACGTTGAAGAGATAGAAGAAGAAATAGACGAATTAAGCGTAGAACTTGAAAGTAGACATATCGATAGGGTTAAGCAGGGCGCATGCACCGCGCAACTAGGTTCAATATATCTACAAACCATTTCAAATCTTGAAAGGGTTGGCGACCACATAACTAACGTCGCTTTCAGTATTAGGCACTACCGCCGTGAGCATAAAGCCGTTAATAGCAGTAATTAAGTAAATCCAAATAAATATCCGCCGTTAAACGATTGACAAACGGCGGATTTATTTATATAATGATTAAGAAAAATATTAAAATAGGGGAGTTTGGGGTATAATAAATTCAAACTGCCATTAAGGAGAAAAATCAATGAACAAAAAATCAATCAAAGACGTAAACGTTAAAGGCAAAAGATGCCTCGTCAGGGTTGACTTCAACGTTCCTATGAAGGACGGCAAGATTACTGACGAAACGCGTATCAACGGCGCGCTTCCTACGATTAAATATCTCGTGGAAAACGGCGCAAAAGTTATTCTTTGCTCACACATGGGCAAACCCCACAACATTTTTACCGAAGGTTTTTCTTTGACCAAAAAAGAAAAGAAAGCGGTAGAAGCACTTCCCGTCGAAGAACAAGCGGCTGCAAAAGCAGAATATTTAAAGAAAGCCGTTAAAGATAAAGAAAAATTCACTTTACGCCCAGTTGCTGAAAAACTTTCTGAAAAACTCGGTCAAAAAGTCGTATTTGCAGAAGACGTTGTAGGCGCTTCTGCTGACGCTGCCGTAGCAAATATTAAAGAAGGTGAAGTAGTTCTTCTCGAAAACACCCGTTTTGAACAAGGCGAAGAAAAGAGAGACGAAGCACTTTGCAAAAAACTCGCTCAATATTGCGATATTTACGTTAACGACGCGTTCGGTACTGCGCACCGTTCACACGCAACCACCGCTGCTATTGCTGAATACGGTTTCGTTGATACTGCGGTTTGCGGTTTCCTTATCGAAAAAGAACTTTCAGTTATGGCTGACGCGCTTGAAAACCCCGTTCGTCCTTTCGTTGCTATTTTGGGTGGCGCAAAGGTTGCGGATAAACTCAAAGTTATTTCTAACCTTTTGGAAAAATGCGATACGCTCATAATCGGTGGCGGTATGGCGTACACTTTCTTAAAAGCAAAAGGTTATGAAGTTGGTACTTCACTCGTTGACGACGAACAAATCGGCTACTGCAAAGATATGATGCAAAAAGCGGCTGATCTCGGCAAGAAACTTCTTCTTCCCGTTGATGCTGTTACTACCAAAGATTTCCCGAATCCTATCGACGCAGTCGTTGAAACCAAAGTTTACGGTGTAGATGCAATCCCTGCTGACATTATGGGACTTGATATCGGACCTAAAACCGCTGAAATTTACGCTGATGCAGTTAAGAGCGCAAAGACGGTTATTTGGAACGGACCTATGGGCGTGTTTGAAAACCCCATTTTCGCAAAGGGTACTATTGCAGTTGCAAAGGCACTTGCTGAAACTACCGCAACGACCATTATCGGCGGTGGCGATTCAGCAGCGGCAGTTACGCAACTCGGCTATGCAGATAAAATGACGCACATCTCTACTGGTGGTGGCGCTTCACTTGAACTTTTTGAAGGCAAAAAACTTCCTGGTATTGAGTGCTTAAACAACAAATAAAATTTACGGACAGAGGATAAAGACATGAGAAAACCTATTATTGCAGGAAACTGGAAGATGAACAAAACGGCTGCGGAAGCAGTTGCACTTATCAACGAACTTAAACCGCTCGTTGCAAAATCTAAACCCGAAGTAGTAATTTGTGTTCCTTACACCGATTTGTGGGTAGCGAAAGAAGCGATTGCGGGTAGCAAGATTAAACTTGGCGCTGAAAACGTTGCTTGGGCTGACAGCGGTGCTTTTACTGGTGAAATTTCGGCTGATATGCTTAAAGAAATCGGCGTTGAATACGTTATTATCGGACACAGCGAACGCCGTCAATACTTTGGCGAAACGGACGAAACCGTTAATATGAGATTGAAACAGGCTTTGGCTAAGGGCTTAAAACCTATCGTTTGCGTAGGCGAAACCCTTACCGAAAGAGAAAAGAACAAAACCAAAAAAGTTTTGAAAAAACAAGTGCTTGAAGGATTTAAGGACGTTACCGATTTTGATAATATCGTTATCGCATACGAACCCGTTTGGGCTATCGGTACTGGTAAAACCGCAACGGCAGAAGATGCAAATAAGACTATCGGATATATCAGAAGTCTTGTTAAAAAGACTTGGGGCGCAGAAGTTGCAAAGGCACTCCGTATTCAATACGGTGGCAGTATGAAACCGGGCAACGCCAAAGAACTTATGGCTATGAGAAATATTGACGGTGGCTTAATCGGTGGCGCAGCATTGAAAGCGCAAGATTTTGCGGCTATCGTAAATTACAAAGACTAATAAATTAAGGCACAATTTTCACGATTGTGCCTTTTAACAAGGAATAAGAGTATGAAAACAAGACCTAATTGTATAATTATTATGGACGGCTACGGCGTAAACTGTGAAAAAAAGGGAAACGCTATTGCGTGCGCAAACAGCGCTAACGTAAGTCGTCTTATGTCAGAATACCCTTCAACCCTTATCGGCGCAAGCGGTATGGACGTTGGACTACCCGAAGGGCAAATGGGGAACAGCGAAGTTGGGCATCTTAATATGGGCGCAGGTAGAATAGTTTATCAAGAACTTACCCGTATTACCAAGTCTATTAAAGACGGCGATTTTTACGCTAACGAAGAATTTTTGTGCGCTATAAACAACGCTAAAAAGAACGGCAAAAAACTTCACCTTTACGGACTTTTATCCGACGGTGGCGTTCACAGTCATATAACTCATCTTTACGCGCTTATTGAACTCGCTAAAAAAGAAGGGCTTAACGACGTTTACGTTCATTGTTTCTTGGACGGTAGAGACGTTTCGCCAACTAGCGGTGCGGATTTTATTTCGGCATTAAAGAAAGAGATGGAAACCCTTTCTTTCGGCACAATCGCATCCGTTGGCGGAAGATATTACGTTATGGACAGGGATAACCGTTGGGAAAGGGTAGAAAAAGCATACGATATGATGACGCTTGCAAACGGTGAAACTACTGACGATCCCGAAGAATACGTTAAAAAGTCTTATGAAAACGGCGTTACCGACGAATTCGTTATTCCTGCGCACGTTGTAAAAGACGGCAAACCCGTTGGGCTAATAGAAGAAGGGGACAGCATTATTTTCTTTAATTTCCGTCCCGATAGGGCGCGTCAAATCACTCGTGCAATGAGCGAAAAAGAGTTTGACGGATTTGAAAGAAAGAGTGGATTTATCAATCCCGTTTACGTTTGCTTTACCAGATACGACGCAAGTTTTACTAACGTAAAAATAGCGTTTAAGCCACAAGTTTTAACTAATACTCTCGGTGAATATATTGCTTCGCTCGGTTTAAAACAACTTCGTATTGCTGAAACTGAAAAATACGCACACGTTACTTTCTTCTTTAACGGTGGCGTTGAAAAACCCAACGAAAACGAAGATAGGGAACTTATCCCTTCACCAAAGGTAGCAACATACGACTTGCAACCTGAAATGAGCGCGTACGAAGTAACCGAAAAAGTTTTAGAAAAACTTGACAGCGACGAGTATGACGTAGTTATATTGAACTTTGCTAACTGCGATATGGTTGGACATACGGGCGTATTTGACGCGGCAGTTAAAGCGGTAGTTACCGTTGACGAGTGTATGGGCAAAGTCGTTGATAAGATTTTAGAAAAAGGCGGAAGCGCAATTATTACCGCTGACCATGGCAATGCGGATAAAATGCTTGCGGAAGACGGCTCGCCCTTTACCGCGCATACTACAAATTTAGTTCCGTTTATCGTTGCTGGCGAACCGTTTAAGGGTAAGAAACTCCGTGAAGGCGGTATCCTTGCAGACGTAGCGCCTACGCTTCTTGATATGATGGAAGTACCCGTACCTGCTGAAATGAGCGGTAAAAGTTTAATTATTAAATAAAAAACACGAAAAAACAGTTGTAAAAAACCTTTCGTTATGCTATAATGTTTGGCGTGAACGTTTGAATTACAGCGTTTAAGGAGATAATTATGAACACGAACATGTTGAATATGCTTATGGCAAGTGGCGGATTTTGGAACGTATGGCCCGTTATCAAAGTAATTGCTTTGGTGGTTATGGCTATTTGTGCTTTATTCATTATACTCGTTGTCATGTTTCAGCCCGGCAACTCATCGGGCGTTAGCGCTCTCGGCGGACAAACCGAAACTTTTTTGGGCAAGAACAAGAGCAAAACTTTTGAACATAGAATGAAAAAACTTACCGTTATCAGCGGAATAGTTTTTGCAGTTTTGTGCATTGCGTTTGCAATCGTTGCGTTCTTTGCTGCTAAATAATTAAAAAGTTTTTTATCGGCGGTTCTGCTTTTGGGCAGAACCGTTTTTGTTTTAGGCGTTTTCAACCGACGTTTATAAAAGCCGTGGTAAAGGATTTAGGACTATTTTTATGGCAAGAAGAGAAATTATAGAAGGGAAGTTACAAGGAAACGAACGCGGCTATGCGTTTTTAATTCCTACCGACGATAGAAAAGAAGATTATTTTATTCCGCACTCTGATCTAAAAGGCGCTATGCACGGTGATAC
This sequence comes from Clostridia bacterium, assembly GCA_017503265.1. Lineage (GTDB taxonomy): Bacteria > Bacillota > Clostridia > Christensenellales > Borkfalkiaceae > UBA1259. Next base: position 5,339 of record JAFVTK010000107.1, read on the forward strand.
CGTTTTGGCGGAAACCACCGACGGTGGTGGGAACAGAACTACTGCCCGTGTTTTGAAGGTTTTAGAACGTGGCATAACTGAACTAGTCGGAACTTATTTTACATGTAAAAGCGGTGGTTTCGTATCGCCTGATGAAAGAAAGTATTATAACGATATTTTTATACCTTTTGGTAAAGGCGTGCGCGCAAAAGCAGGGGATAAAGTTGTTTGCAAAATTTTATCTTACCCCAAGCGCCAAAATCCCGAAGGTATAGTAACGAAGATTTTGGGTAGACAGTTCGATAAAAAAGCCGAACTTGAATCAATTTTATACACTTATAAGTTAGGCGGTGGGTTTCCAAAACCCGTTTTAGACGCCGCAAAGGCGGTATCTAGTCCTACGGAAAAGGATTTTGATGGTAGAGCCGATTACCGTAAACTTTTAACAATGACTATCGACGGGGAAGACGCAAAAGACTTTGACGACGCAATTTCCGTTGAAAAATTAAAGGGTGGTAAATACCGTTTAGGCGTGCATATTGCCGACGTAAGCCATTACGTTATAGCGGGCGGAGCGATTGATAAAGAAGCGTATAACCGCGCAACAAGCGTATATTTTCCCGAAAAAGTTATACCTATGTTACCCGAAAAACTGTGTAACGACGTATGCTCTTTAAAAGAAGGCGTTGATAGGCTTACTTTATCGTGCGTAATGGATATATCAAAAGACGGAAAAGTTTTAGATTACGTTATAACTCCGTCGGTAATTAGAAGTAGCGCGCGTATGACCTATAATAAAGTTCAAAAGATAATCGACGGAGATATAGCGCTTATTAAGCAGTACAAACCGTTAGTTAAAAGCATAACTCTTATGAACGAACTTGCTGATATTTTAATCGATAAGCGAGATAGAGAAGGCAGTATTGACCTTGACGTGAAAGAAAGCGCTATTTACGTTGACGATAGTGGTGAAATTATCGTTACGCCTGCACCGCGAGATAAAGCGCACCGCATTATTGAAGAGTTTATGATACTTGCAAACGTAACGGTTGCAGAGTATATGTATTATTTAGAAAAGCCGTTTATTTATCGCATACACGAGCGCCCAACCGAAGAAAGACTTGAAAATTTTTATTTGTTTTTAAACGGTTTAGGCATTAACGCGAAACGCAAGAAAGACGGCGTACACCCCAAAGATTTTCAAACGTTACTCAAAAAAGCAGAAGGAACGCCTTATTATACGCTTATAAATAGGGTAATGCTTCGCTCAATGCAAAAGGCAAAATATACGCCCGTAGACGTTGGGCATTTTGGACTTTCGGTAAATCATTACTGCCATTTTACGTCGCCTATTCGCCGTTATCCCGATTTGGTTATACACAGAATAATTAAAGATTTTTTATCGGGGAAATATAATCTTGAAGAAAAATACGGTGAATTCGTATTTGACGCGTCAAAACAATCGTCCGAAAAAGAAAGAAACGCCACCGAAGCCGAGCGCGCAGTTGACGATTATTATAAGATGCTGTATATAGAAAATTATATCGGCGAAGAGTTTGACGGCTTGGTTAGTGGCGTTACGGGTTTTGGCGTATTCGTGGAACTTAATTGTGGCGTAGAAGGACTTGTTAAAGTCGAAACGCTTAAAGGTAGAAGAAAATACGTCTACGACGAAAAGAATTATACGTTATCCGACGGAAAGACTGCTTATAAACTTGGTCAAAAAGTTAGGGTAAAAGTCGTCGGGGTTAATATGGGCGAACGCAGAGCGGAATTTCTTATGGTAAATGAATAAAACCGTTGCAAAAGTAAGTAAAATATAGTAAAATAAAATGTAACGATTATGGAAGAAAAAGTTATTTGCACCAACCGTGCGGCAAACCACGAATATTTTATACTTGACCGTTTAGAAGCGGGTATAGTTTTAGAAGGCGGTGAAGTAAAATCTTTAAGGCTTGGCAACGTCAATCTTAAAGATAGTTTTTGCGTTATTTCGGGCGGTGAACTTTTCATAAAAAATATGCATATTGCACTTTACGATAAGTCTGGCGCGTTTAATACGAAAGATTCCCGTAGAGATAGGAAACTTTTAATGCATAAAAACGAAATTATTAAAGTAGGCGCAAAAATTACGCAAAAAGGTTTGACGCTAGTTCCGCTTAAACTTTATTTTAAGCAGTCAATAATAAAAATGGAACTCGGTGTTTGTCAAGGCAAACACACTTACGATAAAAAGCGTTCTATTATGGAAAAAGACGTTAACAGGGAAAAGGAACGCGAATTAAAAAATTACAGATAATCGGATTATCCGATAATATAAGGAGATAAAATTATGGCAAAAGAAAAGAGAATTGAAACGGTTTGCGTTCAAGGTGGATATACGCCAAAGAACGGTGAACCAAGACAAATACCCATCTATCAAAGTACTACGTTTAAGTACGATACTAGCGAAGATATGGGTAAACTTTTTGACCTAGAAGCAAGCGGTTATTTTTATACGAGACTTCAAAACCCAACTAACGATTTAGTTGCAAATAAACTTTGTCAGTTAGAAGGCGGTGTGGCGGCAATGCTCACTTCGTCTGGTCAAGCGGCTAACTTTTATTCAATTTTTAACGTAGCAAATTGCGGTGACCACGTTATTTCAAGTTCGGCTATTTACGGCGGAACGTTCAACCTTTTTGCGGTTACTATGAAAAAAATGGGTATAGACTTTACGTTTATATCGCCCGACTGCACCGAAGAAGAACTAAACGCGGCGTTTAAGCCTAACACGAAAGCGGTGTTTGGTGAAACTATTGCAAACCCTGCGCTTTCAGTTCTCGATATAGAAATGTTTGCGCGCGTTGCGCACGAACACGGCGTTCCCTTTATTATTGATAATACTTTTGCCACGCCTATAAATTGTAGACCTATCGAGTGGGGTGCGGATATTGTAACACACTCAACGACTAAATATATTGACGGACACGGTACTTCGGTTGGCGGTGCAATTATCGACGCGGGTAAATTCGACTGGATGGCGCACGCGGATAAATTCCCTGGACTTACCACTCCCGACGATAGTTATCACGGTATAGTTTACGCTGAAAAGTTTGGTAAAGAAGGCGCGTTTATCACCAAAGCAACTGCACAACTTATGAGGGACTTTGGTTCAATTCAATCTCCGCAACACGCGTTTTATATTAATTTGGGGTTAGAGAGTTTGCACGTTAGGATGAAACGCCATTGTGAAAACGGTCAAAAGGTTGCAGAATTTTTACAAGCACACGAAAAAATCGAGTGGGTAAGATATTGTGGCTTAAAAGGCGACAAGTATTACGAACTTGGTCAAAAATATTTGCCTAACGGCTCTTGCGGTGTAGTAAGTTTTTCGGTTAAAGGTGGAAGAAAACAGGCTGAAACCTTTATGAAGAATTTGAAAGTTGCGGCGATTGAAACTCACGTTGCAGACGCAAGAACTTGTTGCTTACACCCTGCAAACGCTACTCACCGTCAAATGAGTGACGAACAATTAGAAGCGGCTGGAATTCCGCCAACACTTATTAGATATTCTTGCGGTATAGAAAACGCAGACGATTTGATCGAAGATATCGCACAAGCACTCGATAAAATTTAAAAATACTACGGAGGGGAAAATATGCCTATCATAGTACCAAAAGACATACCCGCAGCAAAAATTTTGCAAGCGGAAAATATTTTCGTAATGAACGATAAGCGCGCAATGCAACAAGATATCCGCCCGTTAGAAATTGCTATCGTTAATTTGATGCCGACCAAAATCGTTACAGAAACGCAACTAATGCGCCTATTATCAAATTCACCGTTGCAGGTTAATATCACGCTCATTAGCACGGAAACCTACGTCGGCAAAAATACTTCGCTTGAACACCTTGAAAGGTTTTATAAATCCTTTTCAGAAATTAAAAATAGAAAGTTTGACGGTATGATTATCACGGGCGCGCCCGTTGAAGAAATTGAATTTTCCGAAGTAAAATACTGGAAGGAATTAGAAGATATTTTTGAATTTGCAAAACACAACGTAACTAGCACGTTGTTTATTTGCTGGGGCGCGCAAGCGGCACTTCATTACTATTACGGTATAGAAAAGCATATTTTGCCTAAAAAACTATTCGGGGTGTATAAGCATAAAAAACTGGTTAAGTACGATAGATTGCTTAAAGGTACTGACGACAGGTTCTTTATGCCACACTCTCGTCATACTACGGTGTACGAAGAAGATATAAAAGCGTGCAAAGATTTGATTGTACTCGCTTCTTCAAAACAGGCAGGCGCAGCGATTATTCGTTCAAAAGATAATAAGTTTATTTTTATAACGGGACACGCTGAATACGATAGGGATACTTTGGAAAAAGAGTATTTGCGCGACCTTGATAAAGGCTTGCCGATTGACCCGCCTGAAAATTATTACGTTGACGGCAATAAAGGCGAGATAAAGATGAGTTGGGTTTCAACTGCAAATCTAATTTATATGAACTGGCTTAATCACTACGTTTATCAACTTACTCCGTACGAAATTGATGAAATTTAAATATTTGCCCGATAAATATTCGGGCAATAACACGGGGGTGTTTTAGATTCGATTGGGCGAACTTGTAAGGGATATAAGCATACCGAAGGCTCGGCTTCGTAAAAACGGAAAATTAAATTTAAATGCTAACAATCAAGAATTAGCATACGCTGCTTAATTTAAGCGTACGTCGTTGACTTTCTCGCCCGTTGGAAAGTCAAACGGCGTCAATTAGACGGGGAACTGTTGTTTGGATTTGATTTCGTCTAAATAACCGATTTTTGAAATCAAAGGGTGGGCAATGGTCGCCGACGACCAAGCCTATCACTAAAATTAATCGTCGGATAAGTATGTAGAAAATTTTTTACGGTCGTTCAAGACCGGAGTGCAAGTCTCCGCATCTCCACCAAAAAATATCGCAGAGAAAATCTTATTCTGCGATATTTTTTTATCCAAGTCGCAGACTTGGTATATCATCACGATTTAAAGTATATTTATATGCGACTTGATGAGATACAACACTTTGTGTTAATGATATGCAATTCCTTTCGGAATTGATGATATGCAAGGCTTATGCCTTGATTTTGTTTTAGGAGTGTGATATAATTTTACAAAGGATATAAAATTATGAATAAAAATTATTTGTTAATATATTCAGAGCAACTTGCAACAGACGTTGAATTTCTTTGCCAAAATATAAAAGCACCGTCAAATACATTGTTTCAAATTCGTAAAAGTTCAAGTAGTGTTTATGCAAATATTCGTGAAGCAAATTACGGGCAGAGTAAAGCAGATATGCTATCTAAATTTGAAATTTCGTTAAAAGAGTGTAACGAAACAGAAGGATGGTTAAAGTTGTTGTTTAACACAAACGTGATAAACGAGGAAAATTATAAAAAATATAGAAATCTTTGTGGACGAATTAAAAGAATTTTGATTGCGAGTTGCAAAACAATAAAGGCACATATTAAAAAATGAAAGTTGACGTAATAAGACATTATGATTTATTAATTGAAGAAAATAACGACCCTGTTTTTGACACTCCGAACTTAAAAGCGTATATGGATAAATACGACGGTGAAAAGTTAAAAGAAGTGCTGTTTCCACTTGATGGGAAAAGCGTTCTTGAAATAGGAGTTGGTACGGGTAGGCTTGCACAAATTTACGCGCCATTATGCGGAAATTTTACAGGTGTTGACGTTTCGCCTAAAACCGCGGCTCGCGCAAAAGAAAATTTAAAGGATTTAAGTGTAGATATAATTTG
>JAFVTK010000011.1 GCA_017503265.1 Clostridia bacterium
CGGTCATGGTAACGCAATAAACCGTTTCGCCCCTACGATCCGAATAAATTAAGTCAAAATATCCGTCCGTATAAAGGTCGTTCATAACGCGCTCTAACCCCGTCAAAGTAAGGTTTTCCGCACCTGCTATTTTTATTAAATCCACGGGACTAATTAATAACGAATTTTTGTCTTTGCACTCGGCGCAAAGCGCAATCATAATCTTGTTTTCGGTTTTAGAGAGCATATTAAAACACCCCCGTAATCGCCAAGATTATAACGGTTAAAATCACCGCCGCGCCACCGCCCAAAAGTCCGCCTATAAACGAAAAGAAAAAATATCGTTTTTCCGCGCGTGATTTTTCCAGTTCTTCGTCTATCTTATTTTCAAAAACCAACCTGCCCTTGGTAAGCGGTGATAAACAAATTTCTTTATCGTCTTGGTACTTTACGCTAATATATTCGCGCTCGGATAGGGTTTTAACACACTCGTAAACGCCTGCGCCGTCCATACCAAAATGCATAGGCATTGACGCAACCAAATCGCTTATAGAAAAAATTTTATATCCCGTTCCAACGCACTCACCATTAATAATATTAAGCAAAGCAAGACACCTTTTGTCGAGCATAATACACCTTCTTCGCTTAATATTTTGCGGTTTTTAGCGGTTAGTTATACATAATTTTACCACAATAATATTTTATTGTAAACAAAAACGCAACCTAATTTTTAAGGCTGCGTTTTGAAATACATTAACTATACGACGAATTCAAAATAAGCGAGCATCATACTCACTACCCAAAGTATTATAGTAAGAAAATAGCACGCGTAAAATCCCTTCGATTTTTTTGCAATTATTCTTCTTTCCGCGTCGGCACAATTTTTTAATTCAACTTCTTTCTTTTCTAAAACGACAAGCATAATAACTTGTAATAAAGTAGCAATCGTTGACAGAACTACCAAAAATATCCTGTAAGGCGTAAAACGTACTGCTCCAACGTCGCTAATAGTTCCTACGATAGACGATAAAACAAGCGCGATTATGAATTTTGCGCTGTTTATCGGTTTTTTAAATATCAGTTCAATAGTATAACCGAACGTATAACCTATAACAGCCGACGCTAAATTTAAATATAAATTCAATAAAATCAGCGGTATGTTTTTTAATTTTTCATAAGAAATTTCTACGCCTAAAAATATCAACAAAAGCCCCGCAAATAAAGCGCACGCAATCATACCAATAGAAATATTTTTCATATTAATTCCCTTTTGATTTTCTATTCGATAATGCGTTTATAAGTATATACGCGCCGACTAGCAGTATAACCGTTCCGATTAATACTGCGTACATAACGCCTACCGAAACTTGCTCACCAAAAAAGTAAATATTGCAATCTATCGCGTCCTTAAAGCCTTTAATCGCTTGGGCTGGTAGGTTTTGCGCTGTCATTTCCCTTATTACCCCATCTAAACTGTGGTTGCGGATAAGAGACGTGCCGTAAGTTCCTGGTAAGAACATCAACGCGCCTCGCAGTCCGTCCGAAAAACTTGCAAGTGGCATATATGCACCGCATATAAATCCGTAACACGAACTAACTATTGACCCGACGGCAGAAATTTGACCTTGCGTTGAAAGAAAATGGTTTATTATTGAAGATAACGCAGTTCCAAAAGTTACTAAAATTATAACGTCTAAAAAGATTAGCAATACGTCAACGAAACTCATATACCAGCCTATTATTGCAATGTAAATTAATCCTGCTACGGCGGCGATAAAGCATATTATAAGCGTTGAAAAGGTGGTTGCCGCGTAATACGATAGCGCCATAGTAGAACGCTTTACTGGCGACATTAAAAGGTCTTTTCTTGCGCCAGAAACCTTGTCTTGCACCATAAGCATATTTGAGCAGAACGAAACGGTTATACAACTTACGGCAAGTAACGACGACAAAAGTTGCCCACCGACTGCGCCGTTAAGAAGATCTTCCGATAAAGGCGTGCCCATTGCTGTAAAAATAGAATTTAGGCTGTCGCGATAAACGTTTGCAAGAAAGGTTGCGTAAAGTACCAAAAGTATAAGTGGAGTTATTAGCGAAGTAAAAAATAAACCTTTATCCTTGAAAAACAATTTTATATTTCTTTTTAATAATACTGAAAAAGTTTTCATTTGCTTGCACCCTCCGTAAGCGATTTACCCGTAACCGTTAAAAATACCGAATCCATCTTTCCCTTGGTAACTTCATAGTCCTTAAAAACTTGGGGATATTTAATAATAAGTTCAGTTGCAGCGGCGGTGTTTTCTACTGACAGTTTTATTGCGTGCCCCACTTTCTCAAAAGTAACGCCTAAATTTTCGACTTCTTTTAAGTCAGTATTATAAAGATATATAAAATCACCCGAATAGCGATTTTTAAGGTCAATCGGCGTTCCTTCGGCTACTATCTTACCGCTGTCGATTATTACGACGTAATCAGCGTCTGACGCTTCTTCCATATAGTGAGTGGTTAAAAATACAGTCATATTTTTTTCTTTTCTAAACTTTTCTACTACCTGCCAAAGTTTAGTGCGCGTTTGTGGATCTAACCCAGTAGTCGGCTCGTCTAAAATCAAAATTTTAGGGTCGTGTATAAGCGCGCGCGCAATATCCACCTTTCGGCGTTGACCGCCCGAAAGTTTACCCACCGCACGATATAATATATCCTTAAAATCTAAAATTTCCGCTAAATATTCAAGTCTTGATTTAAACCCTTCGCCTAATATTCCATAAAGCGCTGCACGACTTTCAAGATTATCAAAAACGGTAAGCGATTTATCTAGTACTGAATTTTGAAAAACTACGCCTATCTTGCTTTTTAAATCTTCCCCGTTAACGTCGGTATCAATTCCGTCAATATAAACTTTACCGCCGTCCTTTAAAAGCGTTCCACACATTATAGAAATGGTTGTAGATTTTCCTGCGCCGTTAACGCCCAAAAAGGCAAAAAGTTCGCCTTCTTTAACCTTAAAACTTAAATTTTCAACAGCCTTAACTTCGCCGTAATTTTTATAAAGATTTTCAATTTTTATTACGTCTGCCATTTATCAGTCTTCCTTTATAACTTCATCACATACAGCGGTAAACACGTCCGATTTAACGAGCGCCATACCTTTTTTCAAGTCGCCCAACAAAACCAAACTATCACCCGGTTTTATATCAAATACTTTGCGCGCTTCTTTTGGGATAACTATTTGCCCCTTTTCACCAACTTTACAAATACCAAATAAAAATTTACCTTTTTGACCTTCCATAACAATTTTCCTTGTATAATTTGTAGGAAAAGTATAACTTTTCATACCCTAATTATATCAAAAACAAAAAACTATGTCAATCGTTTTACTTAAAAATTAATTTATGCTAAAATAACAACAAAGGAGAACAAATTTATGAAAAATTTTGTTAATTATGCACACCGCGGTGCTAGTGAATACGCGCCTGAAAACACTCTTCTTTCCTTTTATCTTGGGCTTTATATGGGCGCAAACGGTATTGAAACGGACGTTCAAATTACCAAAGACGGCGTACCCGTTCTTTTCCACGACGGAACGCTCGTTCGCATGACGGGTGAGAATGGCAGTATTTCCGACTACACTTTTGACGAACTGCAAAAGTTTGACGTAAAGAAAAACGGACTTACCGACAAAATCGTAACTTTTGAAGATTTTTTAGTTCATTTTTCGCATAGAAACTTAACTTTTGCCATAGAACTAAAAGGCGATAATAGTGCAAAAGCATCTGCTGACCTTTTAAGAAAATATAAAATGCAAGATAAAACCATAGTTACTTCGTTCAAATACAAAGAACTTGAAGATTTTAAGGCGTACGCACCTGAATTTAAAACGGGTTATCTTGCGCAAGAAATTATCGACGATAACCTTTTAAACAAAATGAAAGCGACTGGTATAGACGAACTTTGTCCCGAATCAAAAGTTATCACCGCCGAAAAGGTTAAAGAGTGGAACGAAAAAGGCTTTGAAGTACGCGCGTGGGGCATTTACAATCAAGATATTATGAAAGAGATTTATCATACGGGCGTAAACGGTATGACCGTAAACTTCCCCGATAAACTTACTGAATATATAAAAGAGCAAAAATAATATGAAAGTTTTAAGAACGCAAAGAAATAGCAAAAACTGCATTATCTGCGGTATGGAAAACCCGCTAGGCTTAAAAGCGCCCTTTTATATTTTGGACGACGATAGCGTCGCAAGTGTTTTTCAATTCCGTTTAGAACACCAAAGTTATCCCGACCGCACGCACGGCGGTATGATTGCCGCGCTTTTAGACGAACTTATGGGCAGAGCGCTTTGGATTAACGAACCCGAAACTTTCGGCGTAACCACGACTATGAGCGTAACCTATCGTCGCCCCGTTCCTTACGGTGTAAAAGTAAAAGCACGCGGATATATTACTTTTAATTCTCAACGCGGATTTGCCACGAAAGGCGAAATTTACGATATGGATGGCAAACTGCTTGCCGAAGCAAACGCAAGGTATCTTAAACTCTCGTTTGAACGCGCGTTTGGTGAAGGACACGAAGTTCACGAAGAAATGTGCTACGAAATGCCCGTTGACTTAAACGAAATTGACTTTCCCGAAAAAATAAAAGAATAACGCATGTGCATATATAAAACGCCTACTCGAAAGAGCGGGCGTTTTTTGTAACATTTTTTATTCGTATGCACATATATTGATAACGTAAGACAAAGGAGGAATATATTTTAATATGTGCTGTCTTTTCGGCAATAATAACTGTAATTGCAACCGTCCTAATACGGTAATTATACGCGGCCCGCAAGGTCCTACGGGCGCGACGGGCGCAAGAGGTCCGCAAGGTCCTCAGGGTCCCGTTGGTCCACAAGGCCCTACGGGTGCGACGGGTGCTACTGGTGCAGTAGGCCCTATCGGCCCTGCTGGTGCAACAGGCGCTACTGGTCCTATCGGCCCAGTTGGTCCGCAAGGCCCTGCCGGTCCTGCTGGTACTGGTGATGCGCTTTACGCTGGTGTAGGTGCAACGACTGTCGCTGCTGACACTATTATACCCGTTGCGTTAATAACGTCTACCCCCGCTACTACTATGACGGTAGCAGGTGGAGTAGTTACCTTAACCGAAGCGGGAACTTATTTAGTTTCATATTATTCTGCTGGTACTGTAACCGCTGGTGAACTTATAACTTCATTATATCTTAACGGAAGCGCGCTTACTGGCGAATCAATAGTACAAAACAGTTCGGGTGCTGCAAGCAAAACTGCACTTCTTACCGTTGCGGCAGGCGATACTTTATCGCTCTATAATACTTCGGCTACCGAAGCCACCTTAACCGGTGCTGCAATCACCGTTCTTAAACTTGCCTAATCTTTTCTTCTCCTAATTTTAATCCCACCGCAAGTTATTTTGTGGTGGGATTGCTTTTCCATAAATTAATTAATACTTTTATCTGTAATTATTTTAGTATTGCCGTTTTTATCTACTTCAACTGAAATTGTTCCGTGAACGTCCGTCCGATAAAGATTATAATTTTGATTAGCATTAAATAATCTTGCTAAAACGTCTACGTTAGGATGCCCGTAAATATTATCTCCGCCAACTGAAATTATCGCATTTTTAGGTTTTAAAACACTCAAAAAATCGTTACCGCTTGCGTCGTTAGAGCCGTGATGAGATACTTTTAAGAAATCTATATTTTCTAAATTAACACCAAGTTCCGCATAATACTCACTAAAAACTTTTACGTTATTAAGCACAACGGTTTCTTGCGAAATAGGTGCGTCGCCAGTAAATATAAACCTTACCCCACTATACTCAATATAAATTATAGGCGACATTGCGTTAGACTGCGTGGCGGACGGCGATTGCGTTGCATTAAAATCAGTATAACTGCTATCCGTTGTTCCTGGCGCGTTAGGCGACAAAAACGCAACAACGTAATTTTGACCTATTATATGATCAAAACAATCAGAATACTCAACCGTGATTTGTTTTTCATTAATTTTATTATATACTTTTGAATATGATTCGTATAAATTAATATGTATGCGCATATCTGGTAGATATGCCGTTCCTATTTCAAATTCGTCAATAATATCGACAGCGTTGCCCGTATGGTCGGAATCGGGATGAGTTAGAACAAAATAATCAATTTTTTCCACGCCGTAATCGTCCAAAAAACCTATAATAAATTTAGATAAGTCTTCGTCTTTTTCACCGCTATCAATAAGCATATTTTTATCGTCTGGAAAGCGTATAAATATTGCATCACCTTCCCCAACGTCTAAATAGTGCACGGAAAAACCGTCAAAAATTTTTCGGCTACTCTTATTCGGGACAGGTGAAGTACAACCGAAAAGAAATAACGCAATTAAAATTAAAACGGTAAGCCGCAAAAAGATTTTTCTTTTGTGTAACATCCTTTACTTCTTTTTCTTCTTACCGTAAGTAAGTTCTTTTATATCCTGTTTTATTTTTTCCATATGTGCTTTGGCTTCTTGATAACCTATGTCGTACATTTGACTGCCAGAACCTATGGAAATTGAAGAATAATTATTCAAATTTGGGTGAAGCATAGTGTCGCTAAACTCGTACCCTTTTTCTTTGGGATTTTCCACTTCTGATTTATACGTCGGGAAAATTTTAGAAAGTAAACTTGCCTTTGAGTTTTTTGTAGAAAGGTCAATTCCGATAACGTAATCAGCACCCATTTCTTTTACCAAATCGGCAGGGATTGAATTAGTATACGCACCGTCAATGTAACGAACGCCGTCTATAACCACAGGCTTAAAAAAGGGCGGAATACTACTAGACGCGCAGATAGCCTTTGCAACGTTTCCACTATCAAAGACGTGTTCTTTACCCGTTTCAAGTTCAGTCGCAACCGCCTTAAACGGCTTTTTCATCTCTTCAAAACTAAGCGAACCTATCTCTCTGTCGATAACCTTAAACATACCGGACGTATCCATTTTAATCATAAAAAGATTTTTAATCTCATTAAAATCAATACGCTTTAACAATTCGCTTATATCGGTTGAAGAATACCCTTCTGCAATGAACGCGCCTATTACGCTACCGATACTAGTACCTGCAATCACGTCAAACTCAATGCCGTTTTCTTCAAACGCTTTAAGCGCCCCTAAATGCGCAAAGCCTTTTGCTCCGCCCGAACCGAGCGCAAGACCAATTTTAATTTTTTTCGGTTTGTTCCTTCTAAAAAGCCAACTGAAAAAACCCATTATTCCACCTTATTTTCTATTTCATTATTCGGTTTTTGGCGCGCAACTTTTATTATTAAAACGACTAATAACACTACGGCGATAGCAAATAGCGCGTAAAGTATATAGTCAAGCACTTCAATCGACCAAATTGCCATACAAAGCGCCGCAAGCCCAGATATTAAAAGCCCTGCGATTAAGTTGCCTAAAACTATCGGCAAAACCGCGTCTTTAAATTTTAAGTTTAAAAAGACTGCAATGGCCGTACCCGTCCAAATACCCGTCATAGGCAATGGTATTGCTACGAATACGAATACGCCCAACTGTTTAAGCAAAGTTTCTGACATAGACGAACTTTTACCTTTTGCTTTTTGCCCTTCAAGCGCAGAGTTCGCTTTTTCTACACAGTAACTTTCCGCTTTTTCCGCAAGACGAGAAATAAACTTTACTTTCTTTAATAATTTAAGTATGGGCTTTAATAAAAAATATATCGGTATAAATACGATTGTAGAGCCGACGTACGCAAGTGCAAGCGCTTGTAAAAAATCCATACCCACACCGCGCGCAAAAACTATCGAACCTTTAAGTTCAATAAGTGGGACTAACGACATAACTAGCGTCGCCCAAAAATCGTTACCTATTAAAGAAGAAATTATTTCTACCATAACACACCAAAAATATTGTAATTTTTCTTAAATATCAGTATAATGTAATTAATAAAAAAAATCAACTAAATAAATATTATTTAGATTAAGGCTAATATATGACTACGCAAAAAATGCTTTCCTGTATGCGGAAAGGTATAACTAAATATCAACTTATTCGCGACGGTGATAAAATCGCCGTTGGGGTTTCGGGTGGTAAAGACAGCGTAACGCTACTAAAACTTCTTGCCGAATATAAACGCTTTTCCCCTGAAAGATTTGACCTTATAGCAATATCCGTCGATTTGAATTTTTCTGAAACGAAAACCGATTTTACGCCTATAAAAGAACTTTGCCAACAACTAAGCGTAGAGTACTTTATAGAAAAAACCGATATAGGCAAAGTGGTTTTTGACGTTAGAAAAGAAACAAACCCGTGTGCGTTGTGTTCTAAAATGCGTAAAGGCGCGCTTAATAACCTAGCAAAAGCAAAGGGTTGCAATAAGGTTGCGCTTGGGCATCACGCCGACGATATGATTGATACTATGATGTTATCGCTTTTATATGAAGGTAGATTATCTACGTTCGCGCCAAAAAGTTATTTGGATAAAATAGACCTAACTTTAATACGCCCTATGATAATGATAAAAGAAATAGACGTTGTAGCCTATTCAAAAACTTTGCCGATAGTTAAAAGTTGTTGCCCTGCAAATAAACTTACCAAGCGCGAATACGTTAAAAATCTTATTGCATCAATCGGCAAAGATATTCCAAACGTACGCGATATGATGTTTACCGCACTTACTCATCCAGAAAGGTATAATTTATTTGATAAGTTTGAAAAAGATATTGAAACCCTTTAATTTAAAAATCTAAACGCCGTCAAACGACGGCGTTTTTAATTATTTCTTTTTGGGTTTTTCTTTATTAATATACGCTATTACGTCAACACCCGTAAGTTCTTCAAATTCTACCTTATCCCTTATGGTATTATCCAAAACGTACACCAAGAACACCGCGGCAACGGCAATAACCAAACCTGCAACGCCACCAAGCGCGGCAAACTTAACGTAAGAAGTAGCCTTCGTTACCGTGCTTTGCCTTTGTGTATGAATAAGTTTTACTTCACTCGCTTGAACACCCGCCTTAAATTCTTCTGAATTAGAAAAAGTTTCAATCAAAACGTCTAATTTTTCTTGCGCAAGGTCAGCGCTCTTATCAGTATACGAAATAGAGAAAATAAAACTTTGTTCGCCGTAAGAAACGCTTATTGCGCCCCTTGTAATTTTTTCACCTTCGGTGGTATAAGCCTCGTTTACCTTTTCAACTACTGCGGGACTTTTTATAAGTTTTGCAACGCTAGGCAAATATAATTTTGCAAGCGAAGTTTCGTTTGGCAACCTATTAGTGGTGTTTTTATCCATTTCTGTTCTTAAAATAACCGAACGGGTTGCCGTATATGTGGGCTGTACGCGCATAACGCTATAACCTAATCCGATTAACGCGAAAAGCACCGTAACCATTACTATAAGCAACAAATTCTTATAAAGTAATTTGAAAACGGGGATTGATTTTTCTGTTTCAGTATAAACGGCTTTATCTTGTTCCATTATCTTTTACCCCCTTCGTATTCTATATAAGAAAGTACGTTACCACCTGTAATACTTTCAACTTCGTCTTTCGTTTTAACGGTATTATCTAAAAGTCCGATAACGTAAACAGCAACGGCTGCGATAACCACCCCGACTAAAAATCCGATAATAGTTATTTTCACCTTTGAAACGTCTGATTTTACGCCACTTGCACCTATTGAATTAATATAAATTTTTACGTCTTCAAAATACTTTCCACCACTAACGCCAGCATCAGTATCTAATTCCGCCTTAAACGCTTCAACGTATATTTTTGCAATTATTTCAGCCTGTTCTTTATCAGCGTCAGTATAACTTATAGTAAAAGCATACACTTCGATTTCACCCGTATCTACAACGGCAGAAACACTCACATTTTCTTTCTTAACAAAACTATCGAAATAATCTGACGTACGGGAAGGATCGTAATTTGAATTGCATTTATCGAGTTCAGACTGCTGACCATTTTCAGATGACATAAACTTTTCAATCGTATAACTTGGGTCGTCAAAAGCCAAGTCGCAATACTTTGAATATAAATAATTTGCGCGGTCTACGACGACACCTTCATTACAAAAATCCACGACTGTGGGGAATATTCCACGCATAAGATTTATACCTTCTGCTTTTCCAACAAAATCCCCATTTTCATCAGATGCCGTGAAAATAACTTCTTCACTTGCGGTGTAATTAGGTTTTTTTACAAACGAATAACCTAACCCACACGCCGTACAAAAAAGAATAACGGCAAGTACCAGTATTAAATGCCTTTTAACGGCAAAAAGCATACTTTTAATTACGCTTCCGCCAACTTCGCCTTTAATTTGTTCTTCCATGATATCGGCAAAACCTCTCCTAAATGTATTTTTCAAGTATCGCGTCCATTTGTCCGCGTTTTTTTATTATATCTTCTGCAAGCGCAATCTGATTGCGCGCTCTATCTACGTTATGCCCCGGATATTTTGTCTTAAAATACTTATCACCCGAAATATAATCGGTTAAAAATCTAACCGCAAGTTCTACCGTCATTGCAAAAACACCCAAGTTCATAGTTTGTTTTTCAAGTTCGGTTAGCGTACCTTTAAGTTCGGTGATAAAGCCTTTGGTAAACGCTTGGTATTTATCAATATCTAGCGAAACGTCTTCAACGTTCGGGTCGTCTTCTAACGTAGTGTTTGCAATAAACCTTATAGCGTCGCCAAAATCGTGCGCAACCGCGCCCGGCATTACCGTATCCAAATCTAAAACCGCAAGCGCTTCACCCGTAGTTTTGTCAAAACTTACGTTGTTACACTTGGTATCGTTATGCGTTACCCGTAAAGGCATTGAGCCTTCATCAAGATACTTTTGCAATTTACACGCTTCTAACTCAAACGCATAAAGTTTATCAATTTCTTCTTTAACACTTTTTACGCGTTTATATTTATCGTCCTGAACTGCCGCGTGCAAGGCGCTATAACGCTTAGCGGTATTGTGAAAATCAGGTATTGTAATGTTAAGCGAGTTCGCGTCAAACCCGTCAAGATATTTTTGGAACTTACCAAAAGCCGAACCAGCGCGCTCTATAATCCCCAAATCTTCGCAAGAATCGTACGTTATCGAATTTGCAATAAATCGGTAACATCTCCAATAGTCGCCTGCGTCGTCTATAAAGAAAGGCTCGTCAGTATCTTTTGCCAAAAACGCCCTTAAAACGAATTTTTGCGTAGAAAGACCTTTTTTAATGATATTGCTACGAATATGGTGCGTAACGCGCACTATATTATCCATAACCATTTCAGGCTCTTTGAAAACCGTTTTATTTATCTTTTGAACGATATAATTTTTTTCTTCACCGTCTCTAATAAATTTGACTTGATAAGTACAATTTATATTACCGGTAGACAATTCTTCGCACCCAACGTATCTTCCGTCAATACGAAAAGACGCGCAAATATCTTTAATTGTCAAAATTCATACCCCACTTTTTCCTTATTATATATTGTAACATAAAAATTAAAAAAAGCAATGTAAATTGTATGTTTTTTATGGTTTTAGCACAAAAAAGTGAAAAAACTGATTAATTTTTTATAAATATGACAAATAATCAGTTCTTTTCTTCAACTATTTTTTTATTCTTAATCTTAATGCGTCGGTTACATATACTTGCCGCCGCCTTTTTATGCGAAACGATAACGAGCGTGACGCCTTCTAATTTTTTAAGGTTGTCTAAAACCTTTCTTTCGGTGTCTTCATCAAGAGCGCTAGTCGCTTCATCAAGCAAAATTATGGGCGAAGAACAAAGCACCGCACGCGCAATAGCAACGCGCTGTATCTGCCCTTCTGAAAGCCCTACGCCGTTTTCCCCAACCACCGTATTAAGTCCATCGGGTAGCGCACTAATAAACTCGTCCGCGCAACTAATTTCAAGCGCGCGCTTAATTTCTTCTTCGGTAGCGTTTTCTTTAATAAAAGTAACGTTATCGTACAAAGTACCGCTAAACAGCATATTGCCTTGCGGAACGTATGAAAATAGTGAGCGCGTGCCGTTATCAAGCATAAACTTTTTAACGCCCGTATCAGCGTAAATCCCCCCTTCGTCAGGCGGATAAACGCCAAGCATAAGTTTTATAAGCGTACTTTTACCTACGCCAGACGTTCCCTCAATCATAACGAAGTCGCCTTTATTAATATAAAACTGTGCACCGCTCAACACTTTATCTCTACCGTACGAAAAATCAACGCCGTCAAATTGAATTCCCTTCATATCGCGGTAAAGGGCAATTTTATCAATCTTTTCACCGTGCGGTTCGCCTTCCATATCTTCTATTTCCATTAATCTTTCTGCTGACGCAAGCATTGCGTAGTACTTGGGCAACACGTTTGAAAGCGACGCAAACGGCACTTGTACGTTATTTACAAGTTGCAAAATCGCTGAAAGCGTACCGTAACTCATACCACTGAGAATTTTAATACCGCCGTAAATTAACGCAAACAAATATCCCGCGCTAAATATAAAATTATAAGTCGCATGCCCCATAACCGAATAATTTTTACGGCGCATTTTAACTTTAAAATTTTCTTGTTGAAGTTCTTCTGCCTGTCTTTCAATCTTATCGTTTACTGAAAAGACTTTAACAGCAAGCAAGTTTTCAATACACTCTTGCATAAACGAGCGAACTTTTCCGTCCGTTTCTTGCGCTTTTTTGTGCAAGTTTTTAAGTTTACCGCGCAAAAGACTAATCACTAAAAAGACCAAAAGGCCTGCAACGGTAAACGCGATTGCAAATATCCAGTCGAGAATTATAAGCGCAGCGACTGCGCATATAAGCCTTGCAAACGCAGAAACAACCGTCGGTAGTATACCTGAAACACCGTCTGCCACGACGGAAACGTCGTTGGTTAACCTATTCATAAGTTCGCCACTATGAAACGCGCTTATTTTATCTTGTTTTTTATCGAGTATCGCCGCAAAGATATGAGACTTATATTCCATCTCCAACTTGCCGCGAATATGTTCCATAAGTCCGTTTATTATCACGCGGAACACGAACTGCAAAACTACGATACCACAAATTGCGATAGCGTACTTAACTAGCCTATCGACGCTGTTATAAATGGTAGCGCTGTCTATTATTTCTTTAATAGCAAAAGCAAAAAGTATAGAAAGCACCGAAAAAAAGGCGTTAGAAATAATCAGCAATGCCATTTTTAAGCGTTGCCGTTTAGAACGCGCCATTATCCACTTTAATGGTTGTTCCTTTTTCACCTTTTTTCCTCCGTTTGTTTTACTGATTTATTTTACCATAAATAACGGTATTTGTAAAGTTTTTATTGAAAAACTTAAAAGTTACTGTGTTTTACACCTTTTCAATTTGAGTTTTTATCGCGTCGGATATATCCTTAAACTCTTCGGGCAAAATTTTATCAACACGACGGTCGTAAGTAAACAGTCCGTTGGTTTCATCTTCTATATCGGATACCTGCGTGTATATCGCCCCACACAAGCCTTTTTCTATTGCGGGTATTATCTGTTCTTTATAAAGTTTTCGCGTATTTTCAACGAACCTTTCACGCGTACGGCTTTGACCATACCCGTGCGCTTTTTCAGGGTTATAAACGTGCTCGTAATCAATGTACGCGCTTCCGCCAAATTCAGATACGACCACGGGCTTATCAGCAGGCTTAATTTTAATTTTCTTAAAGTAAACGTGTTTACTCTCTACGTCAGAATTTCCGCACTTAAACCACCCCGAAGTAGTATCGATAAATCGTGTTTTATCAAGCGCTTTTAACGCTTCGTAAGCCTTTTCGCTTTCAAATTGCCCCCAACCTTCGTTGAATATAGTCCAGTAGCATATAGAAGGGTGCTCTTTAAGCAGTTCTACCGTCTTTTCCATCGTAGATAAAAACGCTTCCCTTTGCGCTTTATTATTGTGTATTCTTTTATCTTTCTTTTTTATAAAACCGAGCGTAGGAAGCGGGGTATCGCTAAAAAAGTTATACGGCCCGTTATTAATCATATCTTGCCAAACGATTATACCCTTGCGGTCGCACTCATAATAAAATATTTGTGGTTCGATTTTTATATGTTTGCGCAACGTGTTAAACCCAAGTGCTTTAACTTTTAAAATTTCTTCACCGTACGTTTCAGGCGTTGCAGGCAAAAATAATCCGTCGCTAAAATAGCCTTGGTCAAGTAAGCCGTGGAAAAAATAAGGTTTTCCGTTCAAACACAATCTTTTAATGCCGTTAACGGTTTTTACTTCAAGCGTGCGTATTGCAAAATACGAATACACGTGGTCGCATTGAGTAGTTACAGTAAAATCATATAAATACGGGTTTTCGGGCGACCAAAAAATAGGCTCTTCTATCGTAAACTCAAAAATACCGTTTTCAGTATTTTTTACTATTTTACCGTTAGGTGTATTTAAGGATAATTTAGCGTTTTTTACGCCGTCGATAATTATTTTAATTTTTTCGCCGTTGCAATCGGTTTTAACGCTTTTTATGTACTCTGTTGGCACACTCTCTAACCAAACGGTTTGCCAAATACCTGAAACGGGTGTATACCACATTCCGTGCGGTTTTGCCGTTTGTTTTCCGTACGGCAAAATAAAATTTGATAAGTAATCGTTAACTTCAACGACGATTTGGTTTTCATCGCGTATATAATCGGTTACGTCCGCCGAAAAAGGCGTATATCCGCCCGTATGCTCCACCACTAAAACGCCGTTAACGAATACGCGCGCTATTTGGTCAACCGCGCCAAAATGCAAAATTATTCTGCCTTTGTTAAACCCTTTTGGTATAAAAAAATCACGGCAGTAAACGCGCGTTTTATCTTCGGGAAAAACTTTATCTATCCCCGATAAAATACTTTCAGGCGGAAACGGCACTAATATTTCACTATCGAAAACGTTCTCACCGCCCTTATCTTTTACGCCAAACTTCCATTTGCCGTTTAAGGTTAAAAACGAATTACGTCGCATTTTTGGGCGCGGATATACGTTCCACGGTATTTCAGGCAAATTTTCGCCCGCAGGCGTTAACATTTTATTAACTCTTTTCTTTTGCATCTATAAACTTTTCCTTTCAATTAACAGATAAAAGCCCGACGCTAAATATGTCGGACTTTATTTAACTTTA
>JAFVTK010000108.1 GCA_017503265.1 Clostridia bacterium
TATTTTGATAAGTCAAAGTTGTCGTAATCGGTTTGGTTTTTTATGCGAGCAAGCACTTGTTCTTCGGTAAGGTTAGAACGTGCCATAACGCTTTTTACGCGTTCATGCTTGGGGCGAGTAATAACCATAACACCGTCAAATTCGTCTTGATAACCGCACTCGAAAAGGAGTGGAACTTCAACGAATACCGTTCCGCCTATTTTGTTTGCTCGGCGTAAAACTTCTTGCATTACAAAAGGCGTGATTGTGTCGGTGAGTTCTGCGTGCTTAACTTTATCGTTAAACGCTATTTTTGAAATTTCCTTGCGGTCAATTATAGGATTAAAAAAGCCTTTAACAGCCGTAGGGAACATTTTTTTAAGTATAAGTTTAATTTTTCGTTTTTCATAAAGGTCGCTTGTTATAGCGTCGCACGACAGGGTATTATAACCCGCGTCTTTAAGCGTAGCAAGCGCAAGGCTTTTTCCGCTACCTATTCCGCCCGTAAGGGCGATAAGTTTATTCTTTTGCATAATTTATTATTTTGCGTCAAACCAAGTTTTTCCACTTTCTAAACCCACGGTAAGCGGAACTGAAAGTTTTACCGCACCCTCCATTTCTTCAACTAAAATTTTCTCAACGGCTTCTTTTTCGTCGATAAAAGCGTCTATAATTAGTTCGTCGTGTACTTGCAAAATAAGTTCAGACCTTAAATTTTCTTGTTTTAGACGGTTTTGAACGCCTAGCATTGCAAGTTTAATTATATCCGCGCTACTGCCTTGTAAGGGCATATTCATTGCCACTCGTTCGCCAAACTGGCGCATATTATAGTTGGTGGATAAAAGTTCTCTTATATAACGCTTTCTGCCGAGCAAGGTTTTTGCGTAGCCGTTGGCTTTTGCAAAAGCAACGTTTTGATCCATATACGCTTTTACTTCGGGGTATTCCTTAAAGTAAGAATTAATATATTCGCGTGCCTGATAATTTTCTATTCTCAAAGTTCTTGCCAAGCCGTATTCGCTCATACCGTAAATAATACCAAAGTTAACCGCCTTTGCGTTGGAACGCATTTGTGGCGTTACGTCAGATATGGGAACGCCGAAAACTTTTGCTGCGGTCGTAGCGTGTATGTCTTTGCCTTCACAAAAAGCGGTTATTAAACTTTCACAACCCGAAAAAGCGGCAAGCAACCGCAATTCTATTTGTGAATAGTCCGCCCCAACCAAAATCCTATCGTCCGACTTGGGAACGAAAAATTTTCTTATTTCCTTTCCTTCGTCGTCGCGGACGGGAATATTTTGTAAATTAGGCTCTTTGCTTGAAAGCCTACCAGTTGCGGTAACCGTTTGATTAAAGGACGTGTGTATAAGTCCCGTAGCCTTTTCAATAAGCGGTTTAAACCCTTCTATATAAGTAGATTGCAGTTTTTGAAGTTGGCGGTATTTAAGTATTGCAGGAATAATCGGATGAGTGCCTTCTAAACTCTCTAAAATTTCTGCCGTAGTCGAATATCCGTGCTTGGTTTTTTTACCCTTGCCTAGTTTAAGTTTTTCAAATAAAACGTCGCCCAACTGTTTGGGTGAATTTACGTTGAGCATATTTTCGCCCGATAAGTCGCGGATTTCTTTTTCAAGCGCGTCTAAAATAACGCGGTACTTTTCGCTCGCTTCATTTAGTGCGTTAACGTCAATTTTAAAGCCCGATTGTTCCATAGAGAAAAGAACGTCGGAAAGGGGAAGTTCAACTTTCTCGTAAAGGTCTTTCATCTGTTCTTTTTCGATTTTATCAAACAGAGTTTCGCGCGCAAAGAAAAGCGACGCAGCGGGTGTGTCTTTATTTAAATCGTATTCAATTATAAGTTCGTCAAGCGTTTCGTCTTTACCTGAAAAATCCGCAAGATATTTCATTATAGAAACGTCGTCGCACGGCGCGGTAAGTATAGTGCCTGCCGTATTTAACATAAAATGCTTAAAATCTTTTTTGCGGAAGAGAATTATAGTGTTTTGACCGCAAAAAGTGTTTTTTAACGCGCTTAAAATTTCCGAAAGATTAAACCCGTCGTCAAACAGAGTTTCTTTTATCGGCATAACGTATTCGATTTTGCCGTCGGATAAATTGATCGATTTATTACTTACGGTCAAGGCAATTTTGCCGTCTAAAACGCTTTCAATTTCTTTAAGGTCGCTAACGATAACGGTGTTAACGGGTGTAAAGGCGCGTTCGCCTTGTTCTAACACCACGTCGTTTGAAGTCACTTCAAACCACTCGTCTTTTTTGTATAAAGATTTAAATTCTAGTTCAACGAATTTTTTTCTAACTTCCGCAGAAAAGGGGTTGGGAAAAGACATTTTTTGAACGTCGGTATCTACACCGCAATCGCAGTCAATGGTGGCAAGCGTTTTGGATAGATATGCGCTGTCTTTGCCGTTTTCAACCTTTTCTTTTAATTTCCCTTTAAGTTCTTCTACGTGCGCGTAAACCCCGTCAACGTCGCCAAAAGATTGTAAAAGGGAAATAGCGGTTTTTTCGCCTACGCCAGGGATACCGGGTATATTGTCCGAACTGTCGCCCATAAGCGCTTTAAGTTCAATAATTTGTGCAGGTGTGATACCCGTTTTATCTTTAAAGTTTTCAGCGTTGTAAATTTCCGTATCAGTTATACCGCGTTTTGTAAAATGAACTTCGGTTTCGTTATCTACTAATTGAAAGGAATCCTTGTCGCCCGTAAAGATTATAGTTTGAATAGACGTGTGTTTAGCAATAGTGCCTATAATATCGTCAGCCTCACTACCTTCTTTTTCAATTACGGTTACGCCCATAAGCCTTAAAAGGTCTTTAAGTAGCGGAATTTGCGGACGTAATTCTTCGGGCATAGGCTTGCGCGTTCCCTTGTATTCAGAATAAATTTTATGGCGAAAAGTTGGGGCTTTTAAGTCAAACGCAACTGCAACGTATTTAGGTTTAATTTCCCCAAGCATTTTAAAGAACATATTCATAAAGCCGTAAACCGCGTTCGTGGGCGTGCCGATTTTAGTTGTTAAAAGGGGCATTGCGTAAAAAGCACGGTTTATAAGACTGTTTCCGTCAATCAACACTAATTTTTCCATAAAAATTCCTTTAATACGCTTGCAATTAAAAAGTATTTGTGCTATTATCTTATAGCAAGCAAGCGAGAAGTTGTTAAAATAAAATCGTTTACTATTTAATTTTAGCAAAAACGCGACTTAAATGCAACAAATAATTTAATGTTTTGCCGCTGTGGTGAAATTGGCAGACGCGCTGGACTCAAAATCCAGTGGTAGTGATACCGTGCCGGTTCGACTCCGGCCAGCGGCACCATCAAAAAGAAGCATTGACAAAAAGTCAGTGCTTCTTTTTGCGTTACTGTCGTAACGAGTCTAACCTTTCGGTTCGATTCCCTAGCGGGAGACCGCAACCCTTTTGTCGACTATACAAGTCGACA
>JAFVTK010000109.1 GCA_017503265.1 Clostridia bacterium
AACGTGTCCAGCGGCTTTTAATGCTTTAATTAGAATTGCTTTTTGTTCTGGTGTAACACGACCAAAAACAGTATATTCATTTGCGGCATTAAACACTTCTTCGTCTGATAGACCTTCTAAACTTATAAATCTATCAGCGCCGTCAATTCCTACTCGTTTACTTACTTCTGATACGGTTATAGGATTATCACCAGATATAACCTTAATTGCAACGTTGTTTTCTTTAAACCATTTTATTGTGCTTATTGCATCTTCTCTAACGTTATCGGCTATAACGATTAATGCAACGGGCGCAAAGTCGTTTGGAACACTATCTTCACCAAGTGGTGTGTTAGAGTGTGCAAGCAATAATACACGCAAACCCATTTGTGCATATTCGTTAATTCTATTTTCAATTTTTTTGTATGCGTCATCTTGTAAAACAAATTCAGGCGCGCCAAAAGTATAAGTTCCTATATTATCAAAGGTAACTGCTGATAATTTACGCGTAGAATTAAACGGTAGCGTTTTAACGCTTTTATAAATACAGTTTTGACCAAAATAATTATAAAGGGCAATGGCGGTTTGATTGTTATCTTTAAGCGCACCAAGCATAGAAGAAACAACGTCTTTAACGTTTTCGCTGCTATCGTTAATAGAAACAACTTCCTTAACGGTCATTTTTCCGTCGGTAATTGTTCCTGTTTTGTCAAAACAAATAGTATCCACACGCGCGAGCATTTCAAGTGAGTATAGGTCTTGAACTAGGGTGTTGTGTTTAGCAAGTTTAATAATCCCAACGGCAAGTGCAACGCTTGTAAGCAAAAACATACCAGCAGGTATCATACCGATAACTGGGGTAGACGTTTTGTAAATTGCCGTAGCAAGGTCTTCTGTGATAGTTGTTTTTATCATCCAAGCAGCAGCAATAGGAACGATAATAAAACTAATAATTTTAATAATGATTTTCAAAGAATTCATTATTTCAGAGTGTGGCTTTTTGTATTGTTTTGCTTTTGCGGATAGCGTTTCAACGTAGTTGTCTTTACCAACTTTATCTGCTCTTGCAAAGCAAACGCCGCTAGTAATAAAACTGCCCGCAAGAAGTTGGTCGCCAGGCTTTTTCTTTACAGCAACCGACTCACCGGTAAGTAACGATTCGTTAACTTCGATATCGCCTTCTAAAATTATGCAATCGGTAGGGATTTGATTTGCTATACCGAGGCTTAATATGTCGTCTAAAACAACGTCGGTAACAGCAACGTCTAACGTTTGCCCGTTTCTAATAACTTTCGTGCCTTTGTTGGCAATAAGCGAAAGTTTATCAATACATTTTTTTGCGCGAACTTCTTGGAAAATACCGATTGTAATGTTTGCGATATAAAAGAACACGAAAAAGAAATCGGAAAGTTTAACTTTGTCGCCGATACATAAAAGAGCAACGAAAACGATTAAACCTAAAAGGTTAAATACCGTACATACGTTGTTTATGATTATACTTAAATACGATTTTGAATATTTTTCTTTTACTGTGTTCGTTAAACCGTGGTTTATTCTTTCGGATACTTGAACGTTACTTAACCCCTCGGTGGTCGAGGGGTTAAATCTTTCTGGTACATAATTTTGAACGTTTGAAGTTTTCATAATAATCCTAAACAATAATATTTATCAATCTTTTTGGAACTATTATTAATTTTTTAATTTCTTTACCTGCAAGTTCCGTAGAAAGTTTTTCGTCAGCAAAAATAATTTCTTTAACTTGTTCTTCGGTAACTTGGCTTGGTAACATTATTTTAGTGCGCATTTTGCTGTTGATTTGTACGGCAACTTCAACTTCATCTAAAACGAGTGCGCTTTCGTCGCATACTGGATACTTGCTGTTAAAAATAGAACCTTTTCCGCCAAGACTTTCCCAAATTTCTTCTGCAAAGTGTGGCGCGCAGGGGGCAAGTAGTTGAATAAGCGTCTTAAATGAATTTTTGAACAAATTAACGTTTTTATCGCCGTCAATAGTATCGTATTTAGATAGAGCGTTCAATAATTCCATTAAACGAGCAACTGCGGTATTAAACGCAAATTCTTCCATATCTTTGTCAACGCATTTAATTGCGTAGTTTACTGCATAAAGTAAATCTTTTTCGTTCTTACCAACCGTATTGTTTTTGTTATTAGGCGTTGCGTTTAGTTTAATTGCAAGGCGTTCAATCCTATCAAGGAATTTAGTAATTGCTTTAACGCCGTCGTCGTTCCATGGACCGCCTTCGGTATATGAGAAACCGAACATAAGATATAAGCGCAAAACGTCAGAGCCGTATTCTTGAACGTATGGGTCGGGGGCAACGATATTACCTTTTGATTTACTCATCTTCATACCGTCAGGTCCTAAAATCGTGCCTTGGTGTACGAGAGATTTAAACGGTTCGTCAAAATTAAGATATCCAATATCGCGAAGTGCTTTCGTTATAAAGCGAGCATAAAGTAAGTGCATGCAAGCATGTTCAGCACCGCCGACGTATTTGTCTACGGGAAGAATTTTATTTATAAGTTCTGGGTTAAACGGTTCTTTCGAGTTGTGTGCGTCAGGATATCTTAAATAATACCAACTTGAACAAACGAAAGTATCAAGTGTGTCGGGGTCTCTATGAGCGTCGCCACCACAAACAGGGCATTTTACGTTCATAAATCCTTTGTGTTTAGCAAGCGGTGATTCTCCGTCTGGGGTGAATTCAACGTCATAAGGTAATTTTACAGGTAAATCGGAATAGGGAACGGGAACTACGCCACATTTATCGCAATGGATAACGGGGATAGGTGCACCCCAGTAACGTTGACGCGAAACCAACCAGTCGCGTAATCTATAATTCGTTTTATGTTCTGCTTTACCCGATTTAACTAATTGATTAATGATTGCTTTTCTTGCTTCTTCGCTAGTCATACCGTCAAAACCGGGACTGTTCATTATAATTCCATCTTCAACGAAAGGTAAATCGTCGTTTCCGTTAGTGCCTTTAATAACGCGGGTAATAGGTAGTCCGTACTTGTTTGCAAAAGCAAAATCGCGTTCGTCGTGAGAAGGTACGCCCATAACGGCACCCGTTCCGTAAGAATATAAAACGTAATCAGCCGCATAAATAGGAACTGATTTGCCGTTAATCGGGTTGATTGCGTTGTGTCCGATATATACACCCGTCTTTTCACGAGAAGAAGAAAGTCTATCTATTTCGTTAGTTTTAGACGTTTGTAAAATATATTCTTCAACTGCTTTCTTTTGTTTAGCAGAAGTTAACTTTTTAACTAACGGGTGTTCGGGGGCAAGAACGACGTAAGACACGCCAAAAAGAGTGTCTGCACGAGTAGTGAACACTTTAAATTTATCGCCACTTTCTGCCGTTAATTCAATTTCACCGCCAGTAGATTTACCTATCCAGTTTTTTTGCATAAGTTTAGTCTTTTCGGGCCAGTCAAGACCATTAAGACCTTGGAGCAATTCTTCGGCGTATTCGGTGATTTTAAAGAACCATTGAGTTAAATCTTTTTTAACTACAACGCTTCCGCACCTTTCGCACTCGCCGTTGGTTACTTGTTCGTTAGCAAGAACGGTTTTGCAACTTGGACACCAGTTTACAGGTGCTTCTTTTCTATAAGCCAAACCTTTTTCATAAAGTTTTAAGAAAAGCCATTGCGTCCACTTGTAATAATCTTCGTTACAAGTTTTAATTTCGGCGTTCCAGTCAAACATAGCGCCCATTTCTTTTAGGGTTTGTTCCATGTTGAGAATATTTTGTTCGGTAGAATCTTTGGGGTGAATACCCGTTTTGATTGCATAGTTTTCGGCAGGGAGACCGAAAGCGTCAAAACCCATGGGTTGGAAAACTTCAAAACCTTTCATTTTTTTGTATCTAACAAAACTATCGGTAGGGCCGTAGTTATACCAATGTCCCAAATGAAGTTTTGCCGCCGACGGATAAGAAAACATTTCTAAACAGTAATATTTTTTGTCGACGTTCTTTTGATTGAAATTAGCGAGTTTTTCTTTTTCCCAAACGGCTTGCCATTTCTTCTCAATCTTTTTAATGTCCATAAAAGCGAATTTTGCCTCCGTATATAGTTAATTATTTTCTAAATTTAAAAGAACAAAATAATTATATAACAATAAAGAAGATTAGTCAAGAAATATCGCGCGCAGTTTAACATATATAATTAACAAAAAAATAATATTTAGTTCTAAAAAAGCCTTTTTTGCGTTTACAAACTAACAAAAAAATGTTATACTAAGAAAGTATTAAAATTAAGGTGGGGATTTGTGGCAATAATGAAAAAACCTTATACCGACGTTGTTGAAGTAGAAAAATACTTTGAAGCACTTTATGGGGAAGTTACGGATTTTCAAAAAGATAGATATTTAAAGGCGTTTAACAATTTTAAAAACGTTTTTGGTTATGATGGCGCATACGTTGCATCGTCAAGCGGCAGGGTTGAAGTGTGTGGTAACCACACCGACCACAATGGTGGAAAAGTTCTTTCTTGTGCCATAAGTCTTGATACGCTTGCAATGTTCATGCCGACTGATAACGGCGTTATTAAAATTAAAAGTGAAGGCTACTCAGATATTGAAATTGACCTAAACGGCACAGAAAATGAGAAGATAGGCACTTCCGCTGCACTCGTTCGTGGTGTTGCTGTCGCGACAAAGAATAAAGGCTTTAAAGTTGGCGGATTTAACGCTACTTTTACAAGTAACGTTATAGGCGGCGTAGGTATTTCAAGTTCTGCATCTTTTGAAGTTTTAGTTGCTGAAATACTTAATTTTTTATATAACGACGGCAAAATGACCGCCGAAGAAAAGGCTGTTATAGCACAGTATTCAGAAAACGTTTATTTTGGTAAACCGTGTGGTTTGTTGGATCAAACGGCAATAGCGTTTGGTGGGTTAAAAAAACTTGATTTTAAGGATAAAAATAAAATAGGCGTAACTGAAATCAATAATCCGCTTTCGGATTATACTCTCGTGCTTATAAATACGGGTGGTAGCCATGCTGATTTAACTGATGAATACGCAGCAATTCCGTCCGAGATGTTTTCCGTTGCGAAAGCAATGGGGAAGGAAAGACTTGTTGAAATAGATGAAAAGTCATTTTATAATGAACTTCCTAATATTTTGGACAAAGTTTCTGATAGAGCAGTTTTACGCGCTGTACATTTTTACGACGAAAATAACAGGGTTGACGTTGCTTGCAAGGCTTTATGTGAAAACAACTTTACTGCTTTTTTAAATGCTGTAAAAGAATCGGGCATAAGTTCTTTGTGTAAATTACAAAACTGTTACGTTTCGGGGGGTAAAGAGCAGGCTATTCCCAAAGCCCTTTCAATATCTGCTAAATATTTAAATGGCGGTGTGAATAGGGTTCATGGTGGTGGCTTTGCGGGTAGCATATTAAATATAGTAAAAAATGACTGTGTTAGTGATTTCGTTGACGCAATGTCTAAATTTTTTGAGAAGAAAAACGTCATACCGCTAAAAGTTCGTACAGTTGGCACAATGGTTTTATAAACACTAACGATTTTTGATGTGATTTTGTTACACATAATTTGAAATTTTATGTTCGCATAATGCGAAAAATATATATAAAAGGTGGTATTATGGATAAAGTAATTCCGGTAGTAGTTATCAAGGACATTAACGACGCAATTCCCACACTTAAAGCCCTTAAAGACGGGGGCGTAAATTGTGCTGAAATTACGTTTAGAACTGCTTGCGCCGCAGAAGCAATTAGTGAAGGTGTAAAGGCTTTCCCCGATATGAATATCGGTGCTGGTACGGTTATTAACGTCGAACAAGCAAAAAAGGCAGTAGAAGCAGGTGCAAAATTTCTTGTTTCACCAGGTCTTTCAGAAGACGTTGCTGTTTATGCGAAAGAACAAGGCGTAGCATATTATCCTGGTTGCGTTACGCCTACGGAAATAATGCAGGCAATTGAACTAGGTATTACAGTTGTTAAGTTTTTCCCTGCGAACGAATACGGTGGACTTAAAGCGTTAAAGGCATTATCTGCACCGTTCCCGCAAATTAAATTTATACCTACTGGTGGTGTTGATTTAACTAATCTTGAAGAGTTTTTGGCTTTTGAAAAGGTTTACGCTGTCGGCGGTAGTTTTATGATGAAAGGCGATATCGTTGATAATTGCAAAAAAATTATTGAAATTGTTAAATAACATATTGTTAAGGAGTTATTAATATGAAAAAAGTTGTTACGTTTGGCGAGTTAATGTTGAGACTTGCCCCAGAGAATTATTTGAGATTTGTTCAAAGCGATAAATTAGAAGCTACTTTTGGTGGCGCAGAAGCTAACGTTGCAGTTAGTCTTGCAAATTATGGTACGGAAGTTGCTTTTGTTAGTAAACTTCCCGACCACGAAATAGGACAAGCAGCAATAAATTCTTTGAGGAAATTTGGTGTTGATACTAGCAAAATCGTTCGTGGTGGTGATAGAGTTGGTATCTATTATTGCGAAAAGGGTGCAAGCCAACGTCCAAGTAAAGTTATTTATGATAGAGCAAACAGTTCAATTGCAACCGCAAAATCTGGCGATTTTGACTGGGCGAAAATTTTTGATGGTGTTGAGTGGTTCCACTTTACGGGTATTACACCTGCACTTTCCGATTCAATGGCTGAAATTACGTTAGAAGCGTTAAAAGAAGCGAAAAAGAGAGATATTATGGTTTCTTGCGACCTTAATTTCCGTAAAAAACTATGGAGCAAGGAAAAGGCAGGTAAGGTAATGGGCGAACTTTGTAAGTACGTTGATTACTGCATTGCAAACGAAGAAGATGCGAAAGACGTTTTTGGTATTGAAGCAGACAATACGGACATTTATAGTGGTAAACTCAATAGGGACGGTTATATTTCTGTTGCGAAAAAACTTACCGACCGCTTTGGTTTTAAGGGTGTAGCAATCACGCTTCGTGAAAGTCTTTCTGCTAACGATAATAATTGGAGCGGTATGTTATACGTTGATGGAAATGCATACTTCTCTAAAAAATACGCTATGCACATCGTAGATAGAGTTGGCGGTGGCGACAGTTTTGGTGGCGGACTTATTTACTCACTTTTAAATGGTTACGACGCGCAAAAATCTATTGAATTTGCAATAGCGGCAAGTTGCTTAAAGCACAGTATTGAAGGCGACTACAATATGGTTTCTGTTAAAGAAGTTGAAACTTTGGCTGGTGGCGACGCAAGTGGTAGAGTTCAAAGATAATTAATTTAATATAATCAAAAAAACTCGACGAATTAGTCGAGTTTTTTTGATTATTATGGCAATAGTTATACTTACTGAATATATAAACAACTCACTTACGATATTACTAAAATAAATAATTTATTGATTTTAGCATAAACCTTGAAATTCGATAGTAAAATTATAACGAAAGTTATCAACATTATGTATGTCGAAATACAAAAAATTGTGGATAACTATGCGTTTTTTGCTGACTTATCAACATTTTAGAGGTTTTATGATTGTATTAAAAAGAAAAAATATTATAATATTTTCAGTATTAATTGCAACGATTTTTACTATGATTTTATGCGGCGGCGCGATAGTAACAAAGCCGATAGGTGAAGCATCTGCAAATAAAATAAAAATAGTACTTGATGCAGGACACGGTGGTATTGACGGTGGTGTTAGTGGTGTTGTTACGGGGATAAAGGAAAGTGAATTAAATTTAAAGGTAGTAAAAAAATTAGAAACATATTTAATAAGTGCGGGTATGAGTGTAACGCTTACGCGTAATTCCGAAGCCGGTTTATATGGAGTTGCGACAAAAAATCTTAAAAGAAAAGATATGGAAAAACGCAGGGATATAATTAAATCGGTTGAGCCACATTTGGTAGTAAGCGTTCATATGAATAAATACAGTCTTTCTACAAGGCGCGGTGCACAAGTTTTTTTTAAGAAAGGTGATGAAAACGCTAAACTTTTAGCGGCGTCTATACAAAAAAATTTTAATGATATGGAAGAAGCCGTTAGAGAGTGTTCTATTTTGACAGGCGACTATTATATATTAAATTGCACCGAATACACTTCTGTTATTGCGGAGTGCGGCTTTCTTTCTAATCCAGAAGACGAAGCGCTATTAATTAACGAAAATTATCAAGATAAAATTGCTTATAACATATTTAAAGGTATCGTAGGATATTTAGCGCAATCTTCTTTTAATTATAACGTTTAACTAATTAAATTTAATTTTAGCCCGAATTAAAATATTCGGGCTATTTCATTGTATTTTTTATAAAAATATTGTATAATATTTTAGAGTAAAAAATGGGGTAGGTTTAGTTTTGTTTAAACTTGGCGAAGTTATGGATAAAAATAAAGCACTTGGGGTTAATCCAGTAGTGTTAGCATTTGTTGGTGATGCTGTTTATTCATTGTTCGTTAGGGAAAAATTTACTTTTTTAAGTGACGCAAAAGCCGGTGAACTTAACAAACTTGCAACCAAAGAAGTAAATGCTGGCGCGCAATCTGAATTTGTAAAAGAATTAATGCCGTTATTTTCGGAAGAAGAGTTAGGTGTTTTTAAAAGGGCGCGCAACGCTAAAAAAGGCACGAAAGCAAAACATGCAACTGTTGCGGACTATAATGCTGCGACCGGATTTGAAGCAGTTTTAGGCTACTTGTATTTGATAGGTGAAATTGATAGAATAAATTTTTTATTAAACAAAGGTAATATAAATGAAGATTGAAGGTAGAAATTCGGTTTATGAATTATTAAAAACCGATAAAGAAATTGATAAAATTTTAGTTCAAAAAGATTTAAAAGACGAAGCGAGTAAAAGACTTATTAACGTTATACGTTCGCATAAAGTTAAGTTGCAACCCGTAGATAAATACGTTATCGAAAAAGAAAGCGAAAGCAAACGCCATCAAGGTTTTATTGCGTACGTTTCTGATTATAAGTATTTTGAACTTGAAGACGTTATAGAAGCGTGTGCTGAAAAAGACGGACTAGTAGTAGTGTTAAACGAAATTCTTGATCCGCATAATCTTGGCAGTATTATAAGGGTTTGTGAATGCGCTGGTGCTGACGGTATTATAATAGGTAAAGACCGTAGCGCTTCGGTAAGTGACACGGTTATGCGCATTTCCGCAGGCGCATTAAACCATATTAAAGTGGCAAAAGTAACTAATATTAACACCGCGATAGATAAACTTAAAGAAAACGGATTTTGGGTTTACGGTGCAGAAGTTGGCGGTGAAAATATTTATAAATCAAACCTTACCGGTAAAATTTGCTTGGTTATCGGCGGTGAAGATAGTGGTGTAAAAAGGCTTACCAAAGAAAAATGCGACGGGATTATATCTATACCTATGTTTGGTAAGGTTAACTCTTTAAACGCTTCGGTTGCTTGTGGAATTGCCGTATATGAAGTTGTAAGGCAAAGAGTTTTAGATAATAAATAGTATAAGAAAAGGGGATAATAATGAATTACGAAAGTTTAACCGATGAAGAGTTGGTTGCGCTTGCCAAGTCGGATAAAGGTAAACCTTTTGAAATTCTTATCGGGCGTTACGACGTTATAATTCGTTTAATAGCAAGTAAATATTATTGTTCTGATGCTGATCGCGACGATTTAAAGCAGGTAGGGGCAATGGCGCTTTACTCGGCAGTAGATAATTATAACGGTCAATCAAATTTCAAAGCGTTTGCCTATACTTGTATAAATAATTCTGTACTTTCTGCACTTCGCAGTAATAATAGAAAAAAGAACGAGCCGTTAAAAAATTATATACCATTATCGGGATTTGGTGATGGTGATATGGATAAGTCGGAAGTTATAGTAGACGTTCAAGCAGGACCAGAAGATTTTTTAATTGATAGTGAAAAACGGGAAGAAGTAGAAACTACGATTAAAAACACTTTAAGTGAATTAGAATTTAAAATTTTTAATCTTAATATTCAGGGTTATACATACGAAGAAATAAGTAAAAAAATCGGTAAAGACGACAAATCTGTCGATAATGCTATTCAACGAATAAGAAGAAAATTGCGCGCAAAATTTGGCGGCTGATAGGGAGATATTATGGCGTATCTTGCGTTATATAGAAAATACCGTCCTACGACTTTTCAAACTCTAATAGGGCAAGAACATATCGTAAAGACGTTAATTAACCAAATAAACGGTGAAAAACTTGGGCATGCTTACCTTTTTACGGGTACGCGTGGGACTGGTAAAACTTCTGCTGCAAAAATTTTTGCAAAAGCAATAAATTGTCTTAACCCAGTAGACGGTTCGCCGTGTGGGCAATGTGCGGCATGTCGTGCGCTTTTAGATCCTTCAAATATTGACGTAATTGAAATTGACGCAGCGTCAAATAACGGTGTAAATGAAATAAGAGATTTGCGTGAAAAGGTGCAATATCCGCCCGTTTCGTGTAAGTATAAAGTTTATATCGTTGACGAAGTTCACATGTTGACGGGCGCGGCGTTTAACGCGCTACTTAAAACGTTGGAAGAACCGCCTAAACACGCAGTTTTTATTTTGGCAACGACAGAAGTGCATAAAATCCCTGCAACTATACTTTCAAGATGTATGCGCTTTGATTTTAGGCTTATACCTACCGAAAGAATTGCTGCGCTTATTTCAGATATTTACGACCAACAAGGCAAGGCTTACGACAAAGAAGCAGTATTTGCTATTGCAAAAGCAGGCGAAGGCAGTATTCGCGACGCATTATCTATTGCGGACATTGCACTTTCATATAGTTCAGGAAAACTCACTTATGACGACGTAATGGATATATTAGGGTCGTCAAACGTAGATACTCTAATAGAATTCGTTGGTAATATAATTAATTCGGCGTCGGGGAAAGTTTTGTCAACTATTGATAAACTTGCTGCGCTAGGTAAAAGTATGGGAGTTCTAACCAAAGACGTAACGGCAATGGTAAGAGATTTATTGGTTGTTAAAACTTGTGATAATTCTAACGCGATATTAGGGCTTCCCGAAGCAAAATTTAAACTTTACGAACAAATGGCCGCATCTGTAAATGAAGAGCGTTTACTCCGTATTTTAGAAGTGTTTGCTGATGCGGAAAATGCGTTAAAATATACTAATCATCCACGCGTAACTTTTGAAACTGCTGCGATTAAGGCGGCAAGACCTGACGCTGATTATAATATTGAAGCATTAATGGGTAGAATTAAGGCGCTTGAAGACAAGATAAAAGATGGTATTAAATTAGTTAACGTTCAACCTGAAATTAAAGAATTAGTACCTGAAAATAAGGAAAGTACTAAACTTGAATTTAAAGTTGATAACCAAAAAGTGAATAGTGAAGAACAAACTATTGCAAAACCTGTTGAAAAAACTAATTCACGAGTTTCTATTCAATCTGTTAGCGCTAATGAAGTTAAAGGTAAATTATTGTTTAATCTTCGCAAAATAGGCAGCGAAATGTTATGGAATTTAATTCAGGGAATAGAATTAGAGATTGTTGGTAACGTTCTAGTTTTGACTACAAATAAAGCGGCTGACCAAGAGTTGCTTGATAAAACTCCAAGTAGAACGAAAATCGAAGAAGCACTTGAAGAGTTTTTACCGTTTGAATTACAAATTAAATTATCGGATACTGAAAAAACACTTGACGCGGTTGACCAAGCAACTGAAAGGGTCAAGAAAATTTTTGGTGACGATATTGTAATAATAAAATAACTTAATTATAAGGAGTATTAATTATGGCTTATAGAGGTGGATTTGGCGGTTTTGGTGGTGGAAACCAAATGCAAAATCTTATGAAACAAGCGCAAAAAATGCAAGAAGAAATGCAAAAGGCGCAAGCAGAACTTGAAGAAACCGAAGTGGAAGGAACTTCTGGTGGCGGATTAATTAAAGTTACTATGACGGCAAAAAAGGTTGTTAAAAATATTGAAATTAATCCTAATGCCGTTGATACTGACGATTTAACTATGCTTGAAGATTTAATCATTGCCGCGCTTAACGACGGTTATGATAAGGCAGAAAAGGCTTATAACGATAAGATGGGCGCGTTTGGCGGATTAGGTTTATAAAATGAAGGTTTATATTGAACCTATCGGAAAACTTATCAATGAGTTTTCAAAACTTCCTGGCGTAGGCGCAAAAACCGCGCAACGCTTTGCGTATAAAGTTGTAAATATGAATTATGACGAAGCAAAAGCGTTTGCAGATGCAATAATTAACGTAAAAAACAACGTCCATTACTGTAAAATATGCGGCAACTTTTCCGAGGGTGATGTTTGCGACGTTTGTAAAACTCGCTCGTCGGATACTATTTGTGTTGTTAAAGAGCCAAAAGACGTAGTTGCGATAGAAAAACTTAACGAGTTTAACGGCGTTTATCACGTTTTACATGGTACAATATCGCCACTTGACGGGATAGGACCTAACGATATAAATATTAAAGAATTGCTTAACCGTATTTCACAAGGCGGGGTAAATGAAGTTATTATGGCGACCAACCCTGACGTTGAAGGTGAAGCGACGGCAATGTATATTTCAAATTTATTAAAACCGTTAGGGATAAAAGTTACCCGTTTAGCGCACGGAATACCTATCGGCACCGATTTAGAATATGCCGATGAAGTAAGTTTAGCGCGTGCTTTTATCGACAGGAAAGCGTTATAAAAGAGGATTTTATGAAAATTTCTGTTTTAGGTTGCGGAAGATGGGGGTCTTTTATCGGTTGGTATTTGGCTGGTAATGGACATAACGTTATTCAATGGGGTACGGAAGGTAATTATACTTTTGACGTTCTTAAAAATACCGGTAGGAATGAATACGTTGAACTTGATAAACGGATTAACTTAACAAGCGATTTAAAGTTTGCAATAGAGCAAAGTGATGTAATTATAATTTCAATAAGCGCCCAAGCCTTACGTTCTTTTATGAAAAGAATTACTGAATTCTCAATAAAAGATAAAAAATTCGTTCTTTGTATGAAGGGTATTGAAGTTGAAACGGGAAAACGCTTATCAGAAGTTGTAATTGATAGTGGAATAGATAAAAATAATATTGCAGTATGGGTAGGACCAGGGCATATTCAAGCCTTTGTTAAAGGTTACCCTAATTGTATGGTAATCGATTCATATAATAAAGAATTAGTTAAATATCTTGCAGATAATTTACGCGGTGAGTTAATTAGGTTTTATTATGGGGACGATATAATCGGCAGCGAAATAGGTGCAGCGGCAAAAAACGTTATGGGGATTGCTGCTGGTATGCTTGACGGTGGTGGTTATACCACTTTGAAAGGTCCGCTTATGGCGCGCGGAGCAAGAGAAGTTGCAAGGCTAATTAAAGCGATGGGCGGTAACGAATTATCCGCTTACGGGCTTTGCCATTTAGGTGATTACGAAACTACGCTTTTTTCTGAATATTCTAATAATAGGAATTTTGGTGAAAAGTACGTTAAAGGTGAAAAGTTTGAAAAACTTGCAGAAGGCGTAAGTACGGCAAAAGCAATGCGCAGTCTTGGCGAAAAATACGAGGTTGATTTACCGATAACTAACGCCGTGTACTCAATAATTTATGAGAATAAAGATCCTATGAAAGTATTTTTAACGTTATTTTCAAGAAGCACAAGAAAAGAATTTTAACAAAAAAAGACGGTTTAACCGTCTTTTTTTGATTTTAATAGTTTTTCAAAATATCTTGCGCACAGTTTTTAACGGCGGTTTTAAGTTCTTGTGGTTCTAAAACTTTAATACCATTGCCATAACTCATAATTTTCATTACTAGTCCGTTATCAAAGGGGAGTTTTGCGGTTGCAACGTGCTTGCCGTTAATTAAGTTTACGTTTTCAATACCTAACCACTCTTCAACGTCAGACAGGCATTGCTTATCAATTTCAAGCATAACGTCGGTAGTTTCAACGTTTTGATGCCAAAAATTAAGCGGTAAATCCATTTTAGATAAGTCGCGACGAGTAAAACTTTCGTTCATTACCGTTGCTTGTTCAATACGCCCGGTCTTAAAAAAGCGAAATTCGTTTCTTAAATGACAAAAAGCGTAAACGTACCATAATCCTTGCTTAAAAACAATAATGTGTGGCTCAATTATACGTTCAGTAACGTCGCCGTTTCTATCGTGATACTTTATATTAAGTTTTTTACAATCTTCAATACCACGTTGAATAATTATAAGTTTGCTTTTATATCCAGTCGTATCACCCCAAGGACCTGCGTCAATTATAAGATTACCGCTCTTTACGTCAAATCCACTGTATTCGTTTTTAACGGCGGATTTTAATTTGTTTATAGCACTACTTAATACTTTATTTGGTACGCTTTCAGTAATTGCTGTTAGGGCATTTATAGTTTGTTCAAATTCGTTAACGGTCATAAAAGTAGAAGAAAATTTATACGTATCAATAATTGCAAAACCACCTTGATTGCCACGCAAAGTATAAATAGGTACGCCGGCACCTTCTAATGCGCTGACGTATCTGTGTATACTTCTAACACTAACTTCAAATTTATAGGCAAGATATTGCGCCTTAACACATTTTTTCGACAAAAGTTCAAATAATATACCCATCATTATTTCAAATTTCATAATTAAAAATCTCCTTATAATCATATTGTAAATTATAGGAATAAAAAAGTCAATTATTTTTGTTAAATTGTTCCTATATGACATACATGTGTCATATAGTATTGATATTATTAAACCGTAAAAAGGAGAAATAATATGATTGAAAAGATTTTTAATTTAATTTTTGAAAAAAAGAAAAAGGTTAATTGTATTACCGTAATAAAAAATAGGAACGTTAACGAAGAAGAATATCAATTTATAACGAAAAAAAAGCAGGTAAGTACCTGCTTGTCAAAATATTTTAAGGATAGAAAGGGGTTAAACGTTAGTGAACGTGAAAAATTTTACAATTCAATTTTTAGTGCAAGTAATCAGCGATAATTCTTGAAATTTGCCTACTTGCATCTTTAATTTTAACTTTTTCAAAATTGTGGGCAAGATTAAACCTATTTGCGTATACAGCGTTTACTGCGTAAGTTAAAGATTTTGCTGTAAGCGCTTCTTGATTTAAAACGTGCGCAAGACCTAATTTTTGAAAGTAGTTTGCATTTAAAACTTGGTCGCCACGAGATGCTCCTTTGGGTAAAGGAATTAACACGCAAGGTATTTTTAAACTCATTAACTCGAATACGGTATTAGAGCCAGCGCGTGAAATGCAAACTGATGCAATAGCAAAAGCGTTCTCAATATTTGAAATATACTCTGTTTGGATATATCCAGACGGAGTTTTTTCTTGTATCAAATTATCCTTACCACAAACGTGTAACACATCAAATTTAGGCAATATATCGGTCAATGCTTCTCGTAATGCATTATTTATCGCCATTGCGCCTTGACTGCCACCAGTTACTAATAAAATCGGTTTCTTACCGCTGAAACCAAAGAGTTTAAGCGCTTCGTTTCTATTAGTATTAAACAATGATTTTCTTATGGGTGGACCAACGTATTCGCCGTTTCTTAATGTTTTTGCTGTTTCTGGAAAAGATGTTAACGTTTTTTTTTGAAAATTTTGCTGAAATTTTATTTGCAAGTCCAACAGTAAAATCGCTCTCGTGTGAAATTACTGGTATTTTTCGCTTTGATGCGGCTATTACTGTCGGTATAGAAACAAAACCACCTTTTGAAAATACTACGTCGGGCTTAAATTTATCAATTAATTTTCCTGCTTTAATTATTCCGCTCATTACCTTAAACGGCATAATAAGATTTTTAGATAATTTACTGCGGTTAAGTTTTGCGCAAGGTACGCCAAAATAGGGTATACCGACTTTTTCAACGATATTTTTTTCAATACCGTTTTCACTTCCGATATAAATAATTTTATCAAAATCGTTTTTTAGATAGGGTAATAATGCTAGGTTGGGTGTGCAATGTCCCGCAGTTCCACCACCTGTTAAAATAATTGTTGCCATACATTATATATATGCGTAAAATTAAAACGTGTATACAAATCAAAAAGAAAAAGCACCGAATTTAATCGGTGCTTTTTGATAAAGTGTTGTATTAATCTTTTTTGTCGTTACCATCTTCGCCGAATACTTCTACGTCACCATAAACGTAAGAATCAAGAGCTTCTTCGGATTTTTCAGCCGTTTCGTTATTATCTTCTTGCACGTCTGAATTTTCTTCAACAGTATCTTTGGCTTGTTGTTCATCTTCAACGATTTCTTCAACTTCTACGGGTTTTGCTTTTTTTGCTAAATCTTTCTTAGTCTTAACTCTGCTAACTACTTTATAATGTGATTTAGCGTCGCTTGCATTTGCTTTACGTCTTCTTCTTATATTTTTAATAAAGAGCATTAAGATTGCAATAACAAGTGCAACACCTAAAAGAATAGAGGAGAAAGATAACCAGAAGGTTGAAGGATCAGTTTCTGCGGTGCAACCTTCTGAAACACTATCTTCGGTTTCTTCATTTTCATACGGATCAACCGCAACTGGATCTATGGTGTTATATATTGCATAAATTGTAGTATCGTTTTGAGCCCAAACGTAGTTGGGTGAATATGATACGTCGTTGTTTGAACCCGACTTTTCGCTGTTATATTTTTCTTCAAGTTCGGTAAGTTGACGTTCGTAACTATATAGATTATTAAGGTTTGATTTACCTATTTCAAAAAGGGGATTGCCTGATACGGAGAAGGTATCGGGTTGTCTGGTTGATTCTGTAAATGCACCCGAAGTAGTTACTGTTATATCTTTAACAAAAACAAAACCTTGAGATGCTGTGTTTTGACTATCGTCTCTACCGCCGTTCCAAACTTCAACACGGAAATTTTTGGACGACGCGCCAGTTGCTAAGTAGAAATTAACGGTAATCCAATTTTTATTGCCCATTACTTCTTTATCAACTTTAAGCATGAGTTTCATTTGTTCGCCGTCGTGTTCAACGCCGTTAACGTCGGTAAAGTCTTTAAATGTTAAAATTTCTTTTGCATTGTTTTCTACGTCTACCAAATATAAATAAGCAACTGCGTTATCAACAACTCTTAAAGTAACGGAAACTTTTGCGTATGAACTAACCGCAATAGTATTTGCTTCGCCAACGTAACCATAGTGATTAGCAACCTTGTTGTAAATCATTATAGGTTGAATATTTTCTTCGTCCTTTGTGGGGGTGAAGTTAAGTGCCGTGCTTAAACCGTCGATATTATAATTTGATAAATATCTAGTATTGATTAAGCCTGCGTAGTTTCCGTTCGCGTCGCCACGTGTTCTAGTGTTGGTATCCTTTTCAACGTTATTAATATCTTCTTTAACGTAGAAGTGATTTGCAACGATTCCGTTATATCCTTTTACGTTTGTGGGATAGTTAAGAATTGAACCAAAATCATTTGGTGCGCAAACTAGAGGATAAGTTTCGGTGTCAGTAGTCTCTGTATAATCATTGTCGCGTCCACGATAAAGTGATATAGTTGCACTTGCTGAACTTGAAAACATTGAGTACAAATCGTAAAGTCTTTCTTCTGCTTTGGTGGGGTTGTCTTTTTTGATTAAAGTGCCCGTTGCGATAGA
>JAFVTK010000110.1 GCA_017503265.1 Clostridia bacterium
ACAACATCCGTTCAATATTCCACCAACGAAACCAGAGTTTGCCTTGTCTTTAAGTTCTAACGGTATCATACTGGTTACAATATTGTTTGCGCCACTCATAAAAAGTGAAGTGAGCGCAAGTGCAATCAAAACTACTACCCAAAGCGAAGTATCAAACAAAAGTATTACCACGATTGTCATTAAGCAAGCAAGCGCAAACACTATCGCCATAAGCGCAGTATGTTCTTTAATCTTTTTATTAAGCGTAACGACGAACGTCG
This sequence comes from Clostridia bacterium, assembly GCA_017503265.1. Classification (GTDB taxonomy): domain Bacteria; phylum Bacillota; class Clostridia; order Christensenellales; family Borkfalkiaceae; genus UBA1259. The sequence continues at coordinate 261 of JAFVTK010000110.1, forward strand.
TTCCAAATACGGTAAGTACAGGCAAAAGCAAAGTAACCAAAATTGACAAACTTTCATCCAAACCAAACTGGTCGAACATAATTTTGGGAACCCAACTGGTAAGTCCGTCTTTCATAAGGTTAATTATAATTGCAAAAAATCCGAATACGATAAAGACGTAAATAACCGTTGGGTGAATTTTTGTTTTGGTTTTAACTTTTTCAGGTTGTTCGTCCTTAACTTCTGCTACCCTTTCAGATTTTTTAACCGTAATTTTATCGTAGATTAAAATCCAAATCACCGCGGAAACGGTCATCAACACCGCACCCGTTAAAAAAGAGAACTTAAACCCGTCAAACAGCGCAAAAACGGCACTTAACCCGTACGATAAAAGCGTACCTATACTAGCGGTAGTGCTCATTACTATAATAGATGTTTTTATGTATTTGCCTTCCAAATTTTTAGCAAGCGTCATAAGTAACGACGACCACAAAACCGATTGAGCAATACCGTTAAGTAGCCAAGCAAATTTAATAAGGCTGAACGGAATACCCAAAAACACCGAAAGGTTTATTAACGAAGAAATGATTAACGAGCCTGATAAGACGTATTTTACGTTATAAAATTTACACAAAATACCGTTAATAATTTGTCCAGCGCCGTAAGCAAAAAAGAAAAAGGACGTAGCAAGTGCAACTTCGGTATCGGACACCTTATAAAAGAGCGATATAGGTAGTTGATTTGAATTATAACTGTACCGCCCTAAATACGCCGAAACGTACAAAAGCCAGCACATAAACATAAGCATATTAGACTGTTTTTTCGTCATAGTTTTATACCTTGCACTTTTTTTAATACGAATAAAATTATACCACTTTTTAAATATCTTTGCAATGAATTGTATTACATAAAAAAAACTAATATTATCAAAATTACGCCACAGAATTGATAATAAAATTTATTTTAACCATATTGAAAACACTTGTATAAACATATAAATTATGTTATACTGATTAAAAAATTAAGTTCAATATAACTTATGCGCATAAAAAGGAGTTATAAATGAATATTTTGCATATGAAATATGCGGTTGAAGTGGCAAACACACGTTCAATATCAAAAGCGGCGGAAAATCTATACACTTCACAACCCAACCTATCGCGTGCAATAAAAGCGCTTGAAAACGACCTTAAAATAAAAATTTTTAAGCGGTCGTCAAAGGGGCTTGAAATCACGATAGACGGCGAAGAATTTTTGCTTTACGCTAAAAACGCGCTTGCTCAAATCAAAAAAATTGAATCTATTTACGAAAACCGCAATGAAAGAAAGTTGCGCTTATCCGTATGCGTACCAAGGGCAAGTTACTTTTCTTACGCATTTTCAGATTTTACAAAAGAGTTAGAATCTGCGGATTCTGCTGAAATTATTTACAAAGAAACCAACTCAATGCGCGCAATATTAAACGTTGTAAAAGAAGAATACGACCTTGCGATAGTGCGTTACCAAAGCACGTTTGAAAAATACTTTCATACGCTGTTTGAAGAAAAGAAATTAAACTACGAGATTATGAACGAGTTTACTTACGTTATGGCCGTATCTAAACTCAATCCGCTGGCAAATAAAGACGTAATAGTTGCGGAAGATTTAGCAGGCTGTATTGAAATAACGCACGGCGACCCGTACGTTCCGTCTTTGCCCTTGCTTGACGTTAAGCGTGCGGAACTTTCGGAATTTGCAAAAAAACGCGTTATGGTGTTTGAACGCGGCGTGCAGTTTACGCTTTTAGAACAAGTTCCCAACACGTTTATGTGGGTTTCACCTATACCGCAAGACTTAAAAGACAAGTTTAATTTAGTAGAAAGAAAGTGCGACTTTAATACAAAAACGTATAAAGACGTTTTGATTTATAGAAAGAAATACCATTTATCACATTTAGATAACGAATTTATCAAAAAAATCAAAGCAGCAAAAAACAAATATTTTTAATAAGAGGTTATATAAATGAGAATATTCGACACCAAAGTTCAACACTTAAAATATAAAGTTTTGCGTGAAGTAGCGCGTTTTGCTTGGCAAGGCACGTTAGAAGAAAATATTGCAAACATACCAAAGATAATCGTACCAAACAAAAAACCAACTATGCGTTGTTGTATTTACAAAGAACAGGCTATCGTTTTAGAAAGGGTTAAACTTGCTATGGGTGGCAACCCTGAAAATAAAAACGTAATAGAAGTTATCGACATTGCGTGCGACGAATGCCCTATGGGCGGTTATGAAGTTACAGACGCTTGCCGTGGCTGTCTTGCCCACCGTTGCGAAGACGCTTGCAAAAAAGGCGCGATTACCATTGATAAAAACCTTAAAGCGCACATTGACAAAGAAAAATGCGTAGAGTGTGGGCTTTGTTCCAAAGTATGCCCTTACAGCGCGATAATCAATCATAAACGCCCTTGCGAGCGCGCTTGTAAAGTAAAAGCGATTTCTATGGACGAAAACAAGGCGGCAAAAATTAACGACGAAAAGTGTATTTCTTGTGGAGCGTGCGTTTATCAATGCCCGTGGGGCGCAATTAACGACAAATCTTACATACTTGACGTAATAAATATCATTAAAGGCAGTAACAGCAATCAAAACTATAAAGTATACGCCGTTGTTGCGCCTGCTATCGCAAGTCAATTCGTGTACGCAAAATTAGGTCAAGTATTAACGGGAATAACTGAACTTGGCTTTCACGACGTCGTTGAAGCAGCGCTCGGCGCGGATATAGTTGCGCTTTCCGAAGCAAAAGAACTTGCTGAAAAAGGATTTTTAACCAGTTCGTGCTGTCCTGCGTTTGTGTCTTACGTTAAAAAGCAATTCCCCGATTTAGCCGAATATATATCGCATAACCTGTCGCCGATGGCAACGATTGCGAAACGCATTAAAGAGCAAGACCCGACTGCAAAAGTTGTATTTATAGGACCTTGTACAGCGAAAAAAATGGAATTTAGAAAAAAAGAAGTTGCGCCTTACGTTGACAGCGTAATTACTTTTGAAGAACTGCAAGCGCTTTTTGACAGTAAAGATTTAGAAATTAACACGCTACCCGAAAAGAACATTGAGAACGCTTCGTATTACGGCAGAATTTTTGCAAGAAACTGCGGACTTTCCGAAGCGGTAGCGGAAGGACTGAAAGAACGCGGAATAGACGGCTTCGACCTTAAAGCCGTACCGTGCGACGGTATAGAAGCGTGTAGAGTGGCGCTGTTAAAAG
>JAFVTK010000111.1 GCA_017503265.1 Clostridia bacterium
GGTTTTGCGCAAGTTTCACTAATTTATAGAGTTAATAATAAATTTGCAAAGGAGAACTATTTTGCAAAAAATTTATAAGGTCGCAATAGTTGGCGGTGGTGCGTCGGGATTGATGGCAGCCGTTGAACTTTTAAGCGGCAAAAAATCTTTACGCGGCTCTGACGTTATTATTTTAGAAAAGAACGACAGGGTTGGCAAAAAACTAATTGCTACCGGTAACGGGCAAGGCAATTTAATGAACCAAAATTTCGGCAAGGAATATTACCGTGGCGAAGATTTTTTCGTCAAGACTTTCGTGGACGAGACGATAAAAATTGATTTGGAAAAATATTTAACCAAACTTGGTATACCGCTTTGCACTTTATCTAATGGCAAAAAGTATCCCTTATCAAGACAGGCAAGCGCAGTCCTTGACATAATAAGGGCGTATCTTGCAAGCAAGTTTTGCGAAATTGAAACGGACGCTTGCGTTACCGCAATAACCGAAAGGGACGGCGTTTTTACTATTAAAGCGGGTAGGGAAGAATATTATGCGCAATCGGTAATTTTGGCGTTCGGCGGGGCGGCGGCAAAACAGTTTGGCACGGACGGCAGTTCGTACGTTTTGGCGCAAAAGTTTGGGCATAAGATAACTTCGGTATATCCATCACTTGTACAGTTAAAGACTGTAACCGACCTTATAAAAGGTCTTAAAGGCTTAAAAGAAGTTGCGCGCGTAACGCTGTATACCGACGACAAAGCGGTGGCAACGTCAACGGGGGATTTACTTTTTACCGATTACGGCGTATCAGGAAATACCGTCTTTCAAGTTTCGGCTTATTATAAAGGTGGCTCAAACTCTTGCTTAAAAGTTGAGTTTTTACCAGAAATGAGCGAAGAAGAAATTACAAAAATTTTAAGCGCGCGTCAAAAGTGTGAGCATATTGCAAAAGATGAAGTCCTTTTGGGAATACTCAATAAACGCGTTGGGCAAGCAGTAATAAAGACTTGTAAGTCGTTTTTACCCGAAAAAGTTGCGCACGCCGTTAAAAATTTTAGGTTAAAAGTTACGGGTAGTTTGGGTTTTAACTACGCGCAAGTAACCAAGGGTGGCGTAGTAACTGAAAACATTAACCCTTTAACGTTTGAAAGCAAATTAAAACGCGGACTTTATATCGTGGGCGAAGCGCTTGACGTGGACGGCGATTGTGGCGGATATAATATAACTTTTGCGTTTGCTTCGGGCATAATGGCTGCGCGTGGAATAAAACAGAAAGAATTAGAATAGTGAGTAATATAGGAGAAAAAATGTATAATATAGAGCAATTTAAAACTTTTACTGCGGAAATGTTTGAAGGTGTGCATTTGACAGTTCTTCGTGAACTCGGTAGAGAAATAGGTGTTAAAGCGCCAACTTCAAAAAAGAAAAATCAAATAATAACCGAATTAATCGCGATACAAAACGGAGAGATAGAGCCTGTTGAACAAAGTAAACGTGGCGCACCGCCTAAAATAAAGATAGATCTTACTGCATTTTTGAAAGAAATGGTAGAAGACTATTCTAAAACGCCACAATTAATAAAGCCGAAGTTTAACGACGCCAGCGAAAAGAAAGAAACGTTCGTTATGGAAGGCGTTTTAGAACAACAAGTTTCAGGCTACGGATTTTTGCGCGCAAATAATTACGAGAATTCTAAAAACGACGTCTTCGTTTCGCAAGAAAATATAAAAAAATACAGGTTGCGTAAGGGTGATAAAGTCAAAGTAGTTGCAAAACCCAGCAAGGACGGCAACGTCGCGCCGGCACTTCAAGAAGTAATTACTATAAATGATTTAGACCCTAAACTCTTTCTAAATAGAAATAATTTTGACGATTTAATTCCTTATTATCCTACTAGAAGAATTAAACTAGAAACGGACGAAAACGCTTTGGCTTTGCGCTGTATAGACCTTTTTGCTCCGCTCGGTATGGGACAAAGGGGATTAATAGTAGCACCGCCAAAAACGGGAAAAACCACGCTGTTAAAGTTGATAGCGCAATCTATTGAAAAAAATTATAAAGACGTAAAGTTGATAGTTTTATTAATAGACGAACGCCCCGAAGAAGTTACCGACATTAAGCGTAGCGTATCAGGTGAAGTAGTATTCTCTACCTTTGACGAGAGCGCCGAGCATCATATTCGGGCTGCTGAACTTGTGGTTAATAGGGCTAAAAGGCTTGTGGAAGTAGGTAAAGACGTAGTTATTTTAATGGATTCAATAACACGCCTTGCCCGCGCTTATAACAACGTGATAGAGTCGTCAGGGAAAACGCTATCGGGCGGTCTTGACCCCGCGGCGCTTTCAGGCCCAAAACGCTTTTTCGGCGCAGCGCGTAACATAGAAAACGGCGGAAGTTTAACCATATTATCCACCGCGCTAATCGAAACGGGTAGCCGTATGGACGACGTTATTTTTGAAGAATTTAAAGGGACGGGTAATATGGAAATCCACCTTTCGCGCACCCTTTCCGAGCGCAGAATTTTCCCTGCGATTGATTTACTTAAATCGGGGACTAGAAAGGAAGAACTTTTGCTTTCAGAAAAAGAACTTTCTACCGCGTATAAACTTCGCAAAGTGCTTTCCGAAAAGGTTGATGCAACCGACAGCCTTTTAGAAATGCTTAAAAAGACTAAAAACAACGACGATTTAGGCGATAAACTTGACGCGTGGTTAAAACTTTACCGCAAATAAAATTATGAAATCACAAAGAAACAAAACCATAGATTTTCCGTTAGAACAGGCGGGAGAATATCTTAAAAACTGTATAGACGTAAAAAGTGCGTCGGTGATAAAAGAAAATTCGGTAGTTGTTGGCGACGCGTTTGAAGCACTTAAAAAAATTCCCGACCACTCCGTCGACCTTTTGATAGTAGATCCACCGTATAATCTACACAAAGATTTTCACGGTAACGGATTTAAAGAAATGGATACCGAAGAATACGAAAGGTATACTGAAACTTGGCTTGATGCCGTAACGCCGAAATTAAAAGAGAGCGCAAGCGTTTACGTTTGTTGCGACTGGAAAAGCGCGCTCGTTATAGGTGGAGTTCTTAATAAGCGCTTTATTTTGCGCAACCGCATAACTTGGCAGCGCGAAAAAGGCAGGGGAGCAAAATCCAACTGGAAAAATTCGATGGAAGATATATTTTACGCTACCGTAAGCGATAAATATACTTTTAATTTAGACGCGGTAAAACAGCGCAAAAAAGTTCTTGCGCCTTACCGTGAAAACGGCAAACCCAAGGACTGGGAAGAAACCGAAAACGGCAAATTTAGAAACACATGCCCGTCAAATTTTTGGGATGATATAGCAGTCCCGTACTGGTCAATGGCGGAAAACACCGCGCATCCCACCCAAAAGCCAGAAAAACTTATTGCAAAATTAATCTTGGCGAGTTCAAACGAGGGCGATTTAGTGCTTGACCCCTTTAATGGAAGCGGTACGACTAGCGTAGTTGCAAAAAAGTTAAACCGAAAATATATAGGTTTAGAGCAAAACCCATTATATTGCGCGTGGGCGGCAAAAAGATTGATTGATTGCGAAACTGATAACACTATTCAAGGATATTACGGTGGTGTGTTTTGGGAACGCAATAGTAGACCTAGTGAAATAACTAGTAAAAACGATTAATAACGCTAAAATCCCGAAAGAAATTTCGGGATTTTTTATATTCAAAAAGGTCTAAAAATCAAAATATTACGTTTAGGACTTGAAAAAAAACACAAGATATTGTATAATAGTATAAAATGGAAATTGTTATATTTATAAGTCTTTTTTGTTACGGGAGAAAATAAATGGCGAAAACAAGTTACAAGGCGGAAGATATAAAGATACTCGAAGGGTTGGACGCGGTAAGGATGCGCCCTGGTATGTATATCGGTACTACGGGTGTAAAAGGGCTTCACCATATTCTTTGGGAAATCGTTGACAACGCCGTTGACGAAGCGGCAAACGGGTTTGCCGATAAAATTGAAATTAAACTTTATAAAGACGGAAGCGCGTCGGTAGAAGATAACGGGCGCGGTATTCCTACCGATATTCACTCAAAAGCAGGTGTTTCGGGCGTAGAAGTCGTATTTACACAACTGCACGCAGGCGGAAAATTTAGTTCGGATAATTACAGTTATTCGGGTGGACTTCACGGCGTTGGCGCATCTGTTACCAACGCGCTTTCAGAGTGGCTTAAAGTAGAAATTTATAAAGACACCGTTTACGAGATGGAATTTCACAGTTATCTCGATAAGGCGACTGGTAAGGTAAAATCAGGTATTCCCAAAGCACCGCTTAAAAACACGAAAGTTAAGACGAAGAAAAAGGGTACTTTCGTGCGTTTTATGCCTGACGCAAGGGTGTTTGAGACCATAGAGTTTTCACCCGAAACTATCTTAAAAAGACTGCGTGAACTTGCTTTCTTAAATAAAGGTTTAGAAATAAAGTTTTACGACGAAAACACCGATTACGGTAGAACTTATAAATTTGACGGCGGTATAGTGGATTTTGTTAAATACTTAAACGAAGGTAAATCTTCTCTTTATCAACAACCGCTTTATGCAACCGCTACAAAAGATAATATTTTAGTTGAATTTGCTATTCAGCATACCGACGCATACGTTGATAGCGTGTATTCTTACGTCAACAATATTCCTACGGGCGAAGGTGGTACTCACGAAACGGGTTTCCGTTCAGGACTTACAAGGTCGCTTAACGACTACGCGCGCGAACGCAATATATTAAAAGAAAAAGACGATAACTTTTTGGGCGACGATTTTAAGGAAGGCTTGACTGCAATTATTTCTATAAAAATGCAAAACGTTCAGTTTGAAGGTCAAACCAAAACCAAACTCGGCAATCCCGAAGCGCGCCCTGCGGTAGAGAGCGTAACGGTTAACGAACTTGACGCGCTTATGAAAAACAAAAAACTTCAAAAGGTTTTCGACGCGATTATCAATAAGGCTTTGAGCGCGGCGAAGGTAAGACTTGCGGCAAAAAAAGCAAAAGAAATTGCAAGGGCGTCAAAAAGTATTGAAGCGCAAAATTTGGTTGGTAAACTTGCGTCGTGTTCAGGTAGAAAACCAGAACTCAACGAACTGTTTATAGTCGAAGGTGATTCGGCAGGCGGTAGCGCAAAACAAGCGCGCGTCCGTCAATATCAGGCTATCTTGCCGTTACGCGGTAAACCCTTAAACGTAGAAAAGAAAAAACTTGACCAAATTTTACAAAACGAAGAAATCCGCACCATTATATCCGCGCTTGGCACGGGTATAGGCTCGGAATTTGATTTGGAAAGTCTAAAATTCCATAAAGTAATAATTCTCTCTGATGCAGACCAAGACGGCGCGCATATTAGGGCGATACTTTTAACTTTCTTTTTTAGGTATATGCGTGAACTAGTCAACGCTGGGCACGTCTATATCGGTATGCCACCACTTTATAAGGTTTATAAAGGCAATCAAATTGAATACGCCTACGACGATAAAGAACTTGCCGAAAAGATTACAAAAGTTGGGCGCGGTTATTCGTTGCAACGTTATAAAGGTTTGGGCGAAATGAATCCGTCGCAACTGTGGGATACCACGCTTAACCCTGAAACGCGTTCGCTTATGCGCGTAACGATTGAAGACGCAGCCGAAGCGGATAGGTTAATAACCGTACTTATGGGCGACGAAGTCGGCGAAAGAAAGAAATATATTTTTGAACACGCAGACTTTAACAAAGAAGACAAGTTTGCAAAAATGAAACGTTCGTAAGGTAGGGTAGTGATATGGAAAACGAAAAAGGTATAATTTTTTCTTCGCTTGACGAAGTATTAAAAAACTCAATGATACCCTACGCTGAAAGCGTTATTTTAGATAGGGCGTTGCCAAGGGTAGAAGACGGACTTAAACCCGTTCAAAGAAGAATACTTTACGCTATGTACGAAATGGGTTTAACGCCCGATAAACCGCATAAAAAATGTGCTAAAATCGTCGGTGAAGTGTTAGGTAAATTTCACCCACACGGCGACAGTTCGGTTTACGGCGCGCTCGTTCACCTTGCGCAAGATTTTAATATGCGTATGCCGTTGGTTGACGGTCAAGGTAACTTCGGTACGGTTGACGGGGATTCGGCGGCGGCTTATAGGTATACAGAAGCAAGACAAACTGCTTTGAGTTTAGAACTTTTACGCGACATTGAAAAAGATACGGTAAATTTTAGCCTTAACTTTTCGGACGAATTAGAAGAACCCGACACTCTACCTGGACGCTATCCCAACCTTTTGGTTAACGGCGCAACGGGTATTGCCGTAGGGCTTGCAACTAATATTCCGCCACATAATTTAGTAGAAGTTATAAACGGTACTATTGCTTATATTGACAACCCAAAAATTTCCTTAAAGGAAATGATGAAGCATATTAAAGCGCCTGATTTCCCAACGGGCGGGTATATAGTAGTAGGCGAAGAACTTGAAGAAGCGTATAAAACTGGGCGCGGAAAAATAAAGATTAAAGCGCGCGTAAATATAGAAAAAGAAACGGGCGACAAGCAAAATCTTATAATAAGCGAATTGCCTTATCAAGTAAATAAAGCAAACTTACTTAAAAAGATTGCGGAACTTAAAGAAGATAAAAAAGACCTTTTGGGCGGTATTGCGGACGTCGTTGACGAATCGGATAGAAACGGCATGCGCGCAGTTATAAAATTGCGTAAAGACGCTGATGCCAAAGCAATACTTGCGTATTTATATAAAAATACCGATTTAGAAACTTCTTTCGGTATAAATATGGTAGCAATCGCGAACGGTAAACCCTGTCAACTAGGATTACTTGATATAATTTCTTATTACGTCAACTATCAGCGTGAAGTAGTATTGCGCCGTAGCAAGTTTGACTTAGAACGCGCAAAAGAACGCGCGCATATTTTAGAAGGTCTTATAGTTGCCGTAAAAAATATCGACGAAGTTATAAAGATTATTAAGGGTGCGGAAAACACCGCTGACGCGCGCGCAAAACTTCGCGAAAGATTTAACCTTACCGAAGTTCAAGCAAACGCTATTCTCGATTTAAGGCTTGCAAGGCTCACGAAACTTGAAGTTTATAAACTTGAAGAAGAACTTATTGCGCTTAAAAAACTGATTGAGGAACTTACCGTAATTATCGGAAGCAAGCAAAAGCAAATGGAAGTCGTTAAGTCTGAACTTACCGCCGTCAAGAAAAAATACGGAGATGATCGCCGTAGTAACTTAATAGTCGGTGGTAAGGAAATGGACGTTCAAAGCGTAGAAAAAGAACTCAAACAAATTGACGATTTTACCGTTGCGTTCACTTATGGAAAGGCGTTTAAGAAGATGACCGAACGCAACTTTAAGTCAAGCGATAAATCGGTAAAAGACAATTCTGTGGCTGACGACTTCGTATTGTTTGCAACTAACGCTAAAAGCGACCAAACCTTGCTTGCGTTTACTAATCTTGGTAACTGTTGCAAGATTGATATGGAAGTTGCGCCAGAGTGCCGTTTCCGCGATAAAGGCAGTAAGTTTAACGCTGTTTGCAAAGACGCTGCAAGAAACGAATATCCCGTTGCTTTCTTTGCCGTTTACGAAGATAAATTGCCCGAAGGACATCTTATGTTCTTTACCAAAGACGGCTTAATCAAAAAGACGGAGTGGAACGAATACAATCTCTTAAAACCGTATTATCAAGCGATAAAACTTAAAGACGGCGACGAACTAGTTGCGGTTGCGCAAGATTTACCCGACACCACGATAGCGTTTATCACAAAGAACGGCTTGGCGTTAAATGCGCTTAAAGACGATATTCCCGTTCAAGGTAGGGTAGCCGGTGGCGTTAAGGGAATAAATCTTAATAAGGGCGACGAAATAGTTTACGTCGAACAAATCGACGAGGAAGGCGAGTTCGTTATAGTAACTGACGGCGGATTTTATAAGCGCGTTATCGCGGCGGAAATAGAGCCTATGGCGCGTTACAGAAAGGGCATAAAGGTCGTTGAACTTGGTAAAGACAGCAAAGTAGTTTACGCAAATTGCGTTAAAGAGCCGTACGACCTAGCGGTAATAGATACGTTCGGCGTAGCGTTTACAGTAAATACCGAAGACCTTAACATTGAAAACAGAACCACCAAAGGTAAAACTTTAAAGAACGAAAACAAAAAACGTTTACCCGATAAAGTATTTAAGTTGTTCTAAAATCAAAATCTTACCAAGTAATATAATACACCCCAAAAGTTAGACGAACTTTTGGGGTGTATTTTAAAAAGGTCGTGAGTTTTTTGGACTTTTTATATTTATGCGCAAATACGTTTATATACGCGCACGGCAAGTACGGTCATATCGTCTTTTTTTAATCCGCCGCTAATTTCTATCGCTCGGCTTAAAATATCGTCTGCAAGTGATTGCGGATTTTTTGCCGTTTGCGCGCGCAAAAAATCTATCATTTCACCAGACGAGCCGAAAGCGTCCGATATACCGTCGGAAACTAAAACTATCATATCCCCGTCGATAAGTGGCGCGGTACAAACCGACGGTTTAAGTTCGTCAATAATACCGAGTGGCAAAGAATTGCCTTCAACTATTTTTATACCTTGGTCGTTTACGATAAATCCGTAAGGTGAACCGTATTTTATAAAGTCGGCGTTTAGCGTCTTTAAGTCTATAACCGAAAGGTCAAGCGCTGTAAAACTATCTTCGGTATTAATTGATAAAAGTTTATTCACCGTGCATAGTATTAACGGGGAAGAAAGCCCTGCTTTATAAAAACTTTCTATTAAAGAAAGTGAAGTCGAAGAAACGTTTTCCGCGTCTTTTCCGCTGCCCATACCGTCCGATAAAGCAATAAGCAGTCTATCGTTTTCAATACGCACTACCGAGTGTGTGTCGCCGCTTCTTTCCGAACCGTCCTTAACTGCGCGCGCAATACCGTAAACCGCGTCAAATTCAGCGCTCTTTTTAAAAGATAAAAAGCATTTATCCAAAGAAATTTCCGTACGCTCTGAAAGTTGCATATCCGTTCCTACCGTTTCACTTATAACTTTTTGCATGGTGGGTATAGAAAACTCTTTCATAACAGTTATTAAACTTACCGTAATGCGTTCTTCTTCGCCGTATATTAGCAGTTCGCTGATTAAAAATCCACGCTTAAATAAAGCGGTTGCAAGCGCGCGTTCTAATCGGCTTTGATATTTTAATTGTCCGCCCGTTTCTAACGCAAGCCCCCTTAAAATTTCCGCTACGCCTTCTGCTTGCGCAGCAATCATATCACGCCCGCTTTTTAAGTTGGCGTTTTCTATGGCGTACGCGCGGAAGTCGGCAAGCAGTTTATTAAGTCCGTATAAAACGTTGTTGGGGTGAAGGCATACGTCGCCTAACTCTTTGGGTAAGTCTATAAGCGAAAGTTTACCTTTTGCAAACCCTATATCAATTATTTTAGTAAGCCCTAATTGCACGTTTTTGTCGTATTTTTTACACCTAGCGCGGTGCTCGCACTCTCCACAAACCGTGCTTAAAATTTGTTTTTCAATAACTTCTTTTGCTTTGTCTTCGGTCAAAGCGTTTTTCTTAAATGCGTCAAACGCGCCAGCCATTTCAGTAAATACACCAGATAAGTCGTAAAGTTTATTAGACAGCATTTGTCGATTACGGTTAATCGTTTGGCGCACTAATTGCCTTTCTCTAAACGAATATAATTTTTCTTTAAGGCTTTTAAGTATTTTTGTTGGAATAACGCAAAAAAACACGACACCGCACAAAAGCGACAAAAAGTCAGGTAAGGTATACCCGCCGTAAACCCCGAATATAAGTTGTAGTAGATAGTCAGCCATAAGTACGGCAACAGCCGCCGCGTATCTAGATAACGGAAGCAAACTTTCCGCTGCAATTCCTAACGCCAAAAATATAGATACGTAATTTATATTCCCGTAGTAAAGCGCAAAACTTATACCTAACACGGCTGAACAAATCGTACCTATACCAAAGCGGTAAAGATAACAAATAAGCAGTATTAAAAGAGCAGAAACACCGCGCCAAAAAAGCGGGGAAACAAAATTGCAAGCACCTGTGCCGAATAATGCAACTAGCACCGCCACCGAAGAAAATTCTTCAAACCCAAGCTTAAATTTTAACCCTTTTTCGTTTATCGTTTTTGCGCTTATTAAACATAAAAAGGTAAGAGCAACGGTTAAAAGAGAAGTTAAAATACGCTTTTCAACACTAATATTTACCGCAGTATCACCTAAAAACACAAATGAAAGCATGCCTACTATTGCGTATGCGGTAAGGGAAATGCCCGCGCTTACCCTAAATTTACGGTATATACATATAATCATAATGAATAACCCCGAAAGTATGGCTTGCGAACCGAGTAGTCCTACCGCGCCCAAAGTTAAAAACGAGCATAAATATAAAAGCGTAGTTGGAATAATTGACGCGCCTTGTGATAGCGCCGCTATAAAAATTGCCGCAGAATATGGTAAAACCTGCGTTTCTAATTTAGAGAATATTAAAAAACTAAAATATAAAAATGAATATTTTGCTACCGTAACGTAGTCTAATGATTTAAAAAAGGTTTTCAAAATTTTTCTCCTTGCCGTTGACTTGAAAGCCGTTTAATTATATAATAAATACAAGCAAAGTTTTTGTTTGTTTTTGGGCTTTTATGGCGTATAATAAGGCTTAACCAAATTTAATACCTAATATTAAAAAAACTTTGGCTAAATGACTTGCGGTTTTGCCGTTTTAAAGAGTAAAATATTAATAGAAATTAAGGTAGGTAACCGTTTATGATTAAAGTTGGTATCGTTGGATACGGTAATTTGGGTAGGGGCGTTACCCTCGCTGTAAATTATGCAAAAGATATGGAGTGTGTGGGGATTTTTACGCGCAGAAATCCTGAAAGTTTAAAGCCTGCAGTGGATTTTCCCGTTTACTCAATTGATAAACTTAAAGATTTTAAAGGTCAAATAGATGTATTGTTGCTTTGCGGTGGTAGCGCGACAGATTTACCTAGCACTACCGCAGAGTATCTTAAAGATTTTAATACGGTGGATTCTTTTGATACACACGCAAAAATTCCCGAGTATTTTAATAAACTAGATAAAATTGCCAAAGAGCACGGCACGCTTTCCGCAATAAGTATCGGTTGGGATCCCGGCGTGTTTTCTATTGCTAGGATGTTATTCGGCGCAGTTTTGCCTAACGGCAACGACTACACTTTTTGGGGTAAGGGCGTTTCGCAAGGTCATAGCGACGCTATAAGGCGTATTGACGGCGTTCAAAATGCAATTCAATATACGATACCAAAAGAAGAAGCGCTTTTGGCGGTAAGGAGTGGCTCTAATCCAAAACTTGCAACGGGCGACAAGCACTTGCGTGAGTGTTTCGTTGCGGTGAAAGACGGCGCGGATAAGGCTTTAATAGAAAAAACTATTAAAGAGATGCCAAACTATTTTGCTGATTATCAAACGATAGTAAACTTCGTAACCGAAGAAGAAGTTAAAGAAAGACAGAAAAAACTTTCGCACGGCGGTTTCGTGTTCCGTTCTGGTAGCACTACTGATGAGCACGCGCACCTTTTGGAACTCTCGCTTAAACTTGACAGCAATCCTGAATTTACTGGAAGCGTGTTAACCGCTTACGGCAGGGCGGTCGCTAAAATGGCGAAAGAAGGCGTTACGGGTTGCGTTACGGCGTTCGATATACCTATTAAATATTTGTCTCCGTTATCAAACGAAGATTTAAGGGCGCATTTGCTCTAATTAAACCGATAACGGCACGCTAAAAATTATAGCGCGCCGTTTTGATTAAGTAAAATAAGGAGTTAATAATGGCAAGAAGAAAATCGTATTATAAAAAATTAAAAAAAGCGTCGCCACAATCTATAATACTTGCGATAATTTTTCTAATTCTCGCCGTTGCAGGCTATTACGTATACAACAAATACTTTAAGGAAGAAGAACCTTTTATAGAAGCGAAAGGCGCAATATCATTTCATTTTATGACTTTGGGTAATGGTGCTTCTGGTGATTGTATATATGTAAAGGCAGGCGAATACGATATATTGATTGACGCTGGGAGTAGGGAGGACAGCGTTGACGATATTCAGAGTTACGTTAATCAATACGTAAAGGATAATAAACTTGAATTCGTAATTATAACTCACGCCGACGAAGATCATATTGCAGGATTTGCGGCAGATAACAGCATATTTGATTTGTATAAATGTGAAATCATTATTGATTTTCCTTTAACAAACAAAGCACTTGCTACTGAAAAAGGAAATCCAACTTTGTATGCAGAGTATATTGACAATCGCACAACAGAAATAGAAAATGACAGCGCTACGTATTTTACTGCGTTAGAGTGTTATAATAATAAAAACGGTGCGAAAAGCGTTTACAATTTATCAGAAGACGGTAACGTTAAAATGGAAATATTGTACAACTACTATTATTTTAACAAAGATGATGGTAATGATAATAACCATTCGGTATGTATTATGTTTTATCATGGAAGTAGGAAGTTTTTATTTACAGGCGATTTGGAAAAATCTGGTGAAGAGAAATTCGTAGAATTTTATGAGAAGAATAATAATAGCGTTTTATCGCAGGTGGAATTGTTTAAGGCAGGGCATCATGGTTCAAAAACGTCGTCTAATGATTTTTTGTTAAAGTATATTCAGCCTAAGGTTTGCGTTATATGTTGTGCCGCTGGCGCACATCAATATAATGCGTTACCTGAAAATAGATTTCCTACACAATTAATGGTAGATAGAATTGCAAAATATACCGAAAAAGTATTCGTTACTACCCTTGCTGACCCAAATTACGTTGGCGAAAATGAATTTGCTGATATGAACGGCGATATAGTCGTAACTTCGGACGAAGAAACAGGAGTTACGGTCAAATGTTCAAATAACGATACGTTACTTAAAGATACGGCGTGGTTTATTAATAACAGAACTATGCCTGACGAGTGGAAAACTGCTGCTTAAAATTTGGTATAATATCCCTTTTTCAATACATACTAACCGTAGATGGAGGGTGTTATGCAGGAAAGAGGTATCGTTAGGAGAATTGACGAGTTGGGTAGGCTTGTAATCCCAAAGGAATTGCGCAAAACGTTGCGAATTAGAGAGGGCGACCCACTTGAAATTTATGCAAGTAAAGACGAGTTGGTGTTAAAAAAATATTCGCCTATATCGTCGCTTACGGAGTTTGCAAAATCGGTTGCCGACGGAATAGAAAGTTTAACTGAAAAAACTTGTATCGTTACCGACGGCGATGCAATAGTTTATATTTCGGGCAGTAAATATAAGGATTTGGAAGGGCAAAACTTGTCCGACCAAATGGAAAAGATATTAAAAGACAGAAAAAGCGTAATAGTATCGCGTTCTGATGGGGGAACGATTATCCCTATTGTTGACGACAACGATTTGGAATCTGAAAATCAAATAATAGTTCCTATGATTTCGGGCGGAGACTGTTTAGGTTCGATAGTTTTGTTTGATAAAGATAAAACTTCACGCTTTTCGTCGGGCGACTTAAAGTTAGTCCGTTTAGGCTCGTCGTTTATATCTTCGTATTTAGACTAAAAAATAATAAAGTCCGCGAATTTTCGCGGGCTTTACATATATGAAAAACAACGTTAAATCCATAACGCGCGGCGCTGTGTCGCTTGGAATAGGCGCGTTTATTTCTAAAATTTTAGGCGCAATCTACCGTATCCCTTTAACTAATATTTTAGGCGGTTTAGGGTTAGGGCTTTATCAAATGGTTTTTCCCGTATACGCTCTGCTTCTTGATTTTTCGGGAGCAGGCGTACCTAGCGCGCTTTCAAAAATAATTGCTCAAAACGGTGAAGACAAAGAAAAACGCGCTTACGAATATTTATCAAGTAGTATAAGGTTACTGTCGATTTTAGGCGCAATAGGCGCATTATTGATGTTTGTCTTGGCAAAGCCTTTGGCGACGATGCAAGGAAACCCCGACGCTTATTTAGGGTACGTCTTTTTGTCGCCTGCGGTGTTTGCGGTGTCGTTAATTTCATGTTTCCGCGGATATTTTCAAGGATTATTGAATATGACACCTACTGCAATTTCCCAAGTGGTAGAGCAAATAATAAAACTTTTATTTGGGCTTATTCTTGCAAGACTGTTTTTGCCAGATATTCCAAAAGCAGTTGCAGGCGCAACCTTTGCAATTTCAGTATCAGAGTTTATCGCGCTTGCCGTACTGTTTTTTACTTATAAGCGCCGTAAAAACGTCAATTCGCTTAATTTAATTTTTGATAGGTTTGAGCATAGAACGCGCGTAAAGCGTATATTAAAAACCACCGTGCCGATAACGTTAGTTGGGATTTTAATTCCCTTTTCGCAAGTTATAGACAGTTTTTTAATAGTAAATATAATAGGTGCGTACCGTGCGGACGCAACCGCGCTTTACGGATTACTTGGTGGGGTAGCAATGACGGTTGTGAATTTGCCCGTTTCAATTTGTTACGGCGTTGCTACCGTGGCGATACCAACCGTATCGGCTGCAAAAACCGAAGCGGAAAAGAATAAAAACACTTTAAAAACGCTATTTCTAACACTTGCCGTTGCTGTACCGTGCGCAATATTTTGCTTCTTTTTTGCGCCGTTTATAGTAAACCTTTTATTCCGCTCACTCTCGCAAGTAGAAAAAACGGTTGCGGTAAATTTATTAAAGACCGCTTCACCGTGCGTGGCGCTTTTATCACTTTTACAAACTTCAAACGGCGCGCTAATCGGAAAGGGGAAACTATATTTTCCAGTATTAAGTCTACTTATAGGCATAATCGTCAAAACTGTGCTTAATTTAATATTGCTCAAAATACCGTCTGTAAATATTTACGGCGGAGCAATAGCGCTAAACGCTTGCTATTTTACTTCGTGTTTGATAAACTTAATTATGATATTTAACGTGAAGGTGAGAAATGGAAGTTTGCACGCTTGCCGTAGGGAATACGCAAGTTAAAAATAACGTTTTTTTAGCGCCGATGGCAGGGTATACCGATTATTCTTTGCGCAAGTTGCAGTTAGAAATGGGCGCAGGTTTAACGTTTACCGAACTCGTAAGTGCAAAAGGATTAATGTACGGTGGTGCTGGATCGAAAGAACTTTTGTATTCGGGGGAAGAAATTAAAGATACCGCAGCGCAAATTTTCGGTGCTGACGCGTTTTTTTTGCGCGCCGCCTGTGAGAGCGAATATTTAAAAGATTTTAAGATCGTAGATATAAATATGGGTTGTCCCGTGCCGAAAGTGTTTAAAAACGGCGAAGGTAGCGCTTTACTTACCGATATAAAAAAAGCGGAAAATATAATCAAAGAGTGCGTTAAAAGCGGAAAAATTATCACCGTAAAAATTCGTACAGGTCAAAAGAAAGGCGACGACGTTGCTACCGATTTTGCTATGATGTCGGAAAATGCTGGCGCAAGTTTAATAACGGTGCACGGCAGAGTTCGCGAAGATTATTATTCGGGTGAGCCTGATTTTAACGCTATTGAACGCGCAAAACGCGCAGTAAAAATTCCGGTAATTGCAAACGGCGGAATATTTACCGAAGAAGACGCAATTAATATGATAGAACGCACGGGTGCGGACGGCGTTATGCTTGCGCGCGGTGCGATAGCAAATCCCTTTTTAGTGTCTAAACTAACCAAAACGCCTATAAATATTACATTGAAAGATTATATGCTAAAACATATAAAATTGTTTTCAAAGCGTGTTGAAGATAAGCGCGCGGCTATGGAATTTAGAAAATTTGTTCCCTATTACTTTAAGGGTATGACGGGTGTCAAAGAATTAAAACTCGCACTATTAAAAGCAGAAAATACTGCTGAAATTATAGAATTGTTAAGTAAAAATCTTTAACAAAAACACGCGCCTTGAAATAGAATAATATATACGGCTTTTCGGGGGTGCGCTATGGACGTTTGCTTAATTACCAAAGAATCCTTAAATACCGTTTGGCAAGATAAACTTACTTCGATAGGTCGGCACGACCTTTTGGTGTTCGGGTTTAACGGTATGGGGCTTGTCAGTTATAAAAAGGAACTAGGCGGTGAAACCGAGTACTTTCAAGATATAGCAAAACTTTCAAAGCAACTCTCGTCAGTCGTTATTTGCGGTTGCGATACCGATACTTACGGCGTATTCCGCCACTCTGCGGTGGTTGCTGATAGGGGAAAGATTTTGGGCGTAACCGATATGGCGCACGCTATTGACGATAGCGAATTCGTTGCGGGCGGAAATTTTAGGGTTTACGATACTAGCGCAGGTAAAATAGGCATAATCGTTGCGGAGGATTTATTTTTTCCAGAATCGGCGCGCGTGCTAACGCTTTGCGACGCGGATTTTATAGTTTGCCTATTTAAAAAACTAGATAGCGCAATGCCACAAATTATGTTGCGTGCAGGTGCGTTTGCTAACGGCGTAGCAATGGCGTTATGTGCAAAGAATTACGCTTGTATTGCTGATATTCGCGGAAACGTTTCGGTTGCTAGTAGCGCGGATATAGTTAAAGCGAAAGTAAAAATAGAGAAAGATTATCACCTTATAAGTTCGCGTAGACGCGGGCTTTACCGTGATTTTAATTCGGGATATTAGAAGGAGAAAATTTTATGGCGTTCAACGTTGTGTTAGTCGAGCCGGAAATTCCGCAAAATGCGGGAAATATTGCAAGGACTTGCGCGGTTACAGGTAGCAAACTTCATTTAGTGCGTCCGCTTGGCTTTGAAGTATCGGATAAGTATTTAAAGCGCGCAGGGCTTGATTACTGGAATTTGGTTGAAATATTTTATTACGACAGTATAGAAGAAGTTATGGACAAGTTTTATAACGGAAACAACTTTCATTTCTTTTCTACAAAATCCAAAGTAATTCACTCGGAAGCAAATTTTAAGGACGGCGACTTTTTGGTTTTTGGTAAAGAAACGAAGGGCTTACCCGAACCGCTTTTGGAAAAGCATTACGACGAGTGCGTTCGCATACCTATGATGGGTGAAACGCGTTCGCTCAATTTATCAAATTCGGTGTGCGTTGGCGTGTACGAAGCGCTTCGCCAACTCGGCTATCCAAACTTTAAAACCGAAGGGGAAATACCCCAAAAATAGAAGAACTCGGAAAATTTCCGAGTTTTTACTTTTTTAAACTGAAAGATTTTTATAGCAAAATTCCGCTATTTCGCTAATGGGTTCTTGCATACCGTTTTCTAGCCAGTGAATTATAATGTTTGATACACCGCCAACCCAAGCAACGCGCAAGTATTTTTTTGACGTGGGTATATCGGGATTGTGTAGAACGATTTTATTTATAATTGCAAGATATTCGTGCTTAAAACCAGCGTTAAAAATTGATTTTAGATAATAAACGTCTTCTTTAACGCTTTCAAGCATTTTGCTGTACCAGTCCGCGTTAGTATATTCTCTAAACGGGCTACCTATTTTTTCTATAAGTTGTTTGATGTGTTCTAAAACGATTTTTTCAAGCAAGTCTTCTTTTGAATTGTAATTATTATAAAATGCTACGCGTGAAACGCCTGCTTTTTTGCAAAGTGCGGTAATTGTTATGCTTGAAAAAGTCTGTTTGTTCATCAAAAACAGTAACGCTTGTTGCAAACTTTCGCAAATAATTTTGTTTAAATTTTCGTTGTGAAGTTTAAGTCCAGCCGTTTTATTTTCGGTCATTACAAATTTTGCTCCTTTGTAAGTTGTGTTAAAAATTTCGTTTTTTGCTTTGCTTTTTCTGTTATTTATTAATATAATTAATATATGGACATTACACTTGTAAACTCCGTAATTGTAACAAATTAAAAATAATAAGTAAAGCAATTTCCGATATTAGAACGGAATTTATAGAGGGAAAAAATATGTATCGTTTATTTTGTGATTCAAATTGTGAACTTTGGCATACGAAAGTTGATGCGTTAGGGCTAAACGTTATCCGTATGCCGTATATTATAGATAATGAAGAATATTTTTACGATATGGGCAAAGAGCACGACTTTAAAGGATTTTTTGATAAAATGCGTAATGGTGCAACGCCCAAAACTTCCGCGCTTAACGAATTCGCGTATACCGAATACTTTGAACCCATACTTAAAAACGGCGAAGATATTTACTATATAACTTTTTCACATCAAATGAGTGGAACGTTTAACGCAATGCAAAACGTTATCAATCAATTAAAAGAAAAATATCCTGAAAGGGAAATACGTTTTAAAGATACTAAAACAATTTCTTTGGGTAGTGGGTTTATTACTTATTACGGCGCGTTAAAATATAAAGAAGGCGCTACGATGGACGAACTCGACGCTTACTTTGACGAACTAATCGAGCATACGTCAACGTATTTCGTCGTTGAAGACTTAACTTATCTATACCGTGGGGGTAGGGTGTCAGGGCTTTCAAAAGTGTTTGGTAACTTACTAGGTATAAAACCTGTACTGTATTTTAACAAAGAAGGCAAGATTATCAATATAAATAAAGTAAAAGGAATGAAAAAAGCGCTTACTACTTTAATTGAGTATATGAAGGAAAAGGGTAGCGAACTTGATAAATACGACGTTTACGTTATGCAGGCGGACAGTCAAAAAGAAGCCGAGATATTTAAAGAGAGTATAAAATCTCAATTTAGTGGTGTAAACGTTATCGTTCAACCTGTCGGACCAGTTATAGGCGCGCATTGCGGACCGGGTACGATAGGCTTAATATTCCACAGTAAAGAAAGATAATAAAATTAGTGAAAAAGATTAATCGTTTAGTGAATTTGTGGCTAAACCGATTAGTCTTTTTTGTTTACCCCCGTAAAATCGTTTGACAACAAAAAGTAAAATCAGTTATTATTAATATGGGTGAATTTGGGATACATATTAAAAAGTCAATTAAGCACAAGAAAAAGTCAAAAGAAAACTTTAAGGAGAAATAATTATGGACATGTTATGGAACATATTTTTTATGTTCGGTGGCGTAGCAGCAATGATGCTTGGCATGAAGACAATGGGCAGCGCGTTAGAGCAAGTTGCCGGCGGTGGAATGAAAAAACTTCTCGGCAAAGTAACCACTAACCGTTTCGCTGGGGTGGGCGTTGGACTTGCGGTAACGAGTATTATTCAAAGTTCAACGGCGACGACGGTTATGCTAGTTGGTTTCGTTAATATCGGGCTGATGACGCTCGTGCAAGCAACCAACGTTATTATGGGTGCGAATATCGGTACAACGGTAACAGCGCACATAGTTTCACTCTCTGGCGTAGGTCAAATTGATATCGGCGCAATCGCGGCAATGATAGGCTGTATCGGTATTTTGATGGCCATGCTTATTAAAAATGAAAAAGTAATTAATATCGGCAATATTTTGGCTGGATTAGGACTTATCTTCGTAGGTTTAGAATTTATCTCAACTTACGCTAAAAAGATAATGTTTATCGACGGGGCTACGCCTTATCCATGGGTACAATCAATTTTCCAAGGCGACCACTTCCCGTTATTACTTATCTTAATCGGTATAGTGCTTACCGCTTTGGTACATAGTTCGTCAACTATAACTTCGCTTATGGTAGTTTTAGCGTCAATCGGGGTTTTGTCGTTTGAAAACGCACTCTTTTTAGCACTCGGTTCAAATATCGGTACTTGTATCACGTCCATAATGTCATCGGCTGGTACGCACGTCAATGCAAAAAGGACGGCAATCGTTCACTTGTTATTCAATACTTTCGGTTGTTTAATATTCTTAGTTCCGCTATGGATACTAAAAGATCAAGTGGCGGGGATTTTTGCAACAATATCAGGCGACGTGGGTCAACAAATAGCAATATTCCACACGTTGTTCAACGTTTTGACCACTTTGGTCTTGCTTCCTTTCTCGCAATACGTCGTAAAACTTGCTTGCTTGCTAATTCCCGAAAAACAAGTTGAAGAC
>JAFVTK010000112.1 GCA_017503265.1 Clostridia bacterium
CCCGAGTGTGGGTTTAAGTTAAACGGTGAATATAAATTTTGTCCTGAATGCGGATATAAATTAGTGCAAAGCGGTGAAAAAGCGCCGCAACAAGCGTTAAACAAAGAGCCGCAAATACAAACAACGATAAAAGAAAAAGTAGAAAAGTCGGGGGTTGACGATAATGACGTATTTAGTTTAGAAGCGTCTTTTGATAAGCAGATAAAGAATAAAGAAAAAGCGGAAAACGATTACCAAACCAAACTTAAAGCGGCAAACATACATATTCTTAAGGGCGAAAACGATAAGGCTGAAGAAATTTACGAAAGTTTAATTGAAGAAAATCCACTCGACTTAAACGCTTACGTCGGGCTTTTGCGCATAAGCACGAGGAATTTTACCGACTATTTTAGTGAAAAAGCGGAAAAAGAGATAAAATTTATCGTTGAAACTTTTTCTAAAAAGCAAGTAAAGTCAATTGTAGAACTACAAAAATATTTAATCAATAAAAAAATTGCGATTATACTAGAAGAGAAAAAAGAAAGAACGAAAAATGAAACCGAACGCAACGATAAAAACAAGCAAATATTAAATAGTTTAAGTTTTGAAAAATTTGGTGATTCGATAAGTTTTGGTATGGACGTGCCGTGGCTAGGTCAGTCGGGCAGAAAAAAGGAAAGCGTTTCTGCGATAGATTGGCAAATGCTTGAAGCAAAAAACGGAATAGCGCTTTTAATGAGCGAAAACCTTTTGTTTGATACGTCGCTTGATAACAATTTATACAAACAAAAAACGCCGAGCATTAAAATTTGTTACGAAGGTTCTTCAGTTCAATGGTATTTAAAAAAACTTTATAACGAATCGTTTAACGACGTACAAAAATCAGTTATTTGCGATACGGAATTTGAAAGTTTAGCATATCCCGGGAAACAAATTACTGAAAAGGTTTTTATACTTTCTAGAAGTGAATTCATTAAATATAAAGACAAAATGAGAATGCCTAAACAAATTTCTAAAGATAGGAGCGACGCGTTTTACGAAAGGGACAGTATGTTGCTTAGGGATTGCGAAAACAATGTTATCATATCTTGTATCACAAATAAGCCTTATAACGATGCAAGGCAATACGGTGTTGATAAAAATAAGAACGTATATAAAACTATATTATCCGCTTCTTTAGGCGTTGCGCCCGTCATTAGAGTAGATTTAAGAAAAATAGAAAGAATAAAAAGAGAACACGCGCTCGTTGACGTAAACAAAAAAATGATGATAGAGTACGCCACCTTGCACGACGTTATTAACGAATACAAGTCGTTTGAAAAAACTGCCGACAAAGAAACTTTTATACAAAAGTGCGATGAGTATTCTATGTTAATTGATATTGCGGAAGAAGAGCGAAAGAAAAAATTAGCGCTTCAACAAAAAAAAGAAGAAGAGTTATTAGCCGAAGAAGAAAAGAAGGCGCTCTTGATTGAAAAAGAAAGAAAAGAACAAGAAGAAAAACTTAAAGAACAGGAAAGATTAGCGCAAATTGCCGAAAAAGAAAGAATTGAAAAGCAAAGAAAAGAAGAAGAAAAAAGAAGCCAACTAGTAAACAATATAATTTCAAATCAAGATTTTATCGTTGAAAAAATCGGACTTGAAAGGGTTGGAAATAAAATCAAATTAAAAGCAAGTGTAAGCAAAAACTTTGAGTGGAATATCTTTTATGAAAACGATAGCGTAATTTATATGATGGCGGCATCGCCTTATGTAAAAACTACGTTTAACAGTTGTTTTTCTATGGCTACGCAAAAAAACGAATTTGGCGTTGACGGCGCGCTAAGACTTTTCGGTGCAAATTTAACTCAAGCGCAAAAAGATATTTTACGCGGTGAAAAAATGATAAGCGAAAAGCAAACGGCAAAGGCAGATATTATAAGAGTAATATGTGAAGAAGAAGTTAATTTATGGAAAAGCAAATTACCTTATGAATACACGGGTTTTTGGGTAGAAGAAAAAGAAGGCGGAAACGATAAGGTGGCTACGTTAAGAAGTTTGTTGAACACGTCGAAAAAAGCAAGATATTACAAGGGTAAAGATATTCTTGACGGAAAATTGTACTTTGACATTTGTTCGGTTTATCCGTTTGTGGTAATTGATAAGCAAAAGTTGGTACAAGCGATTGATAAATAAAATAAGCAAGGAGTAAATTATGGCTTTTAAGTTCTGCCCAGAATGTGGGTTTAAGTTGGATAAGGAACATAAGTTTTGCCCAGAGTGTGGGTTTAAGTTAGGGGAAAGTGGCGCGGTTCAACAAGAAAAAAATAAAGAAATAGAAGATGTTGCGCCCGTGAAAAACTTGATAAATACAAACGATTTAGACAGTTCGTTTGAGCGTCAATTAGAAAGTCAAGAAAGCGTTAGCGAAAGTTACGATAAAGAACTTGACAAGGCGTTCGTTTATTGTAAAAGAGAAATGTTCGATAAGGCGGCGACAATTTACGAAATGCTCATTAACAAGAATTTTAACGACGTCAACGCATATATCGGGCTTATTAGAATTAGTAGCAAAAACTTTACAAATCTAAGCGGCGGTCAAATCGACGGCGATATAAACGCGCTGTTTAACGTTGCAAACGTTAACTCTAATTATAGAGAATACGACGAATTTAACGAGTTTTTAAAAAAGAAAGGCTTGCTTACTAAATGGCAAACGCTTACGGGCGAAGAAGAGCGCAAAAAAAAGAAAGAAGAAGAAAAATATAGGGAAGAAGTATATCAAAAACTGTTTGGAAATAACAGTTCGTCCACGCTTTTTGGCGGCGATTCGTTAGAAAGGTTTGCGAGAGAGAAAAAGGTTGACGAATACATAAAAAAAGAACGAGAAGAAAAGGCAAGACTTGAAGAAGAGAGAGCAAGACTTGAAGAAGAGAGAAAGAAAAAACTATTAGAAGAACAAAAGAAGAGAGAACTTGAAGAGAAGAAAAGGCTAGCCGAAGAAGAAAGACTTAAAAAGAAAGAGTTAGAAAAACAAGAAGCCGAGCGCCGCGCGATAGAACGCGAAATAGAGAAAGAAAGGAAGAGAAAAGAAAAAGAAGAGAAAGAAATTTTGGCGGCGGAAAGACGCGCAAAAAGGGACTTAAACAAACTTTTCGTAACTAAAAAAAGTTCAACGCTTTTCGACAACACAAAGTACGAACTTAGAGGCGATATTTTAACGGATATAGGCGATACGAGTTTGGAAGTTTACGACGTACCCGAAGGGGTTATGAAAGTAACGAGTAACGCGTTTATAAACTGCAAAAAAGCAAGGATTATAATATTGCCGTCAACGGTTAAAGAAATTGAAAGTTACGCATTTAAAGGCTTAACTAACTTAAAGAGTTTAGACCTTGGTAAAACAAATATAGGTATTAGTTCCTTGCGTGGCTATGCGCTTAGCGACGCGCAAATCGAAGAATTGATTTTACCACCGCTTAGTAAAGATTTTTCTAGTATATATATAAGAAGGTTACCAAACTTAAAATATTTACGGGCGGAAAGTAGTGAGTTTTGTTCGGTTGAATGCGGCGCGCTAATATACAAGACGGGCAAAAAAACAGTCGAATACGTACCGCCGAAAAGCGATATAACGTCGTATGATTTTAATAAATGCTTAACCCCCGTTACAGAAATAGGCAAAGACCTGTTCTTAAATAATAAAAACGTTGAAAGCGTTATATTAAAGCCCACCATTCAGTCTATATTGTGGAATGCGTTTAGCGGTTGTGAAAAATTAAAAAGCATAAACCTTGAAAAAGTTTACTTCGTTACTTCAAACGCCTTTTATAACTGCCGATCGTTAAAGAAAGTTGATTTATCTACCGTTCAAGAAGTTCAAAAAGAAGCCTTTTACGGTTGCGAAGAGTTAGACGTGGTTGGGCTGAACAACGTTAGGCGAATAGGCGTTAATGCGTTTAGTGGTTGCGGCGGAATAAAGACCTTGCAGTTAGGCATGGTAAGAACTATTGAAGGATCCGCGTTTAAGTCTTGTCAAAACTTAGAGTCGGTTACCATAAATTTGAACGGATATATAAATAGTCAAGCGTTTATGGACTGCGCTAAACTTAAAACGGTTACCTTAAAAGACGGCGGATTTATTTCGGAAAATGCTTTTAGCAATTGCAAAAATTTAAGTCAAATAAACCTTGAAAAAGTTACGTACGTTACTGAAGAAGCGTTCAAGAATTGCACTAGTCTTTTATCTGCTAACCTTGACAGCATTAAGAGTGTAGGGGAAAAGGCGTTTGACGGGTGCAGTTCGCTTTCAAGTCTTACCTTAAGCAAGGGAGCAGAGATTGAAAGTTATGCGTTTAGCGGTTGTGTGAATTTAAGAAAAATTGAGTTTAAGGAAAATACGGTTATTAAATCAATGGCGTTTAAGGACTGTACAAATCTTACGGAAATAACGGTTAGCACGGGTACGACCATTGAATACGGCGCGTTTAGCGGAACGAATATTAAGTTTGTGCAAATTCCCAAAAAATGTAAAGTAGCAAAGGGCGCGTTCCCCGACGGTTGCAAAGTTAAAAAGCCGCTTTTCGGTTGATAAATTAAGGAGTAGTTATGAAGTATAAGTTTTGCCCCGAGTGTGGGTTTAAGTTTGAAAGAGAATATAAGTTCTGCCCGGGGTGTGGATTAAATCTTGTAAATTTTGCGTCGGGAAAGAGTGAAGAAAAAGAAGAGTTTATTCCTGAAATTAACGATACGATAGTTAGCAGCGACGTTTCTAACGGCGACGACTTTAATTTAGAAAGCGCGTTTGATAAGCAACTTGACGAAAAATCTTCGATTGATTTTGACTACGACAAAGAACTAAACAGAGCGGAAATTTTGTGTAAAAGAAAAATGTTCTCACGCGCGGCGATAATTTACGAAGCGCTCATTAACAAAAATTTCGACGACGTTAACGCATATATCGGTCTAATTAGGGTTAGCAGCGAAAACTTTACAAAGTTTGACGGCGATCAATTAAGCCGTGATATAAGCGCGTTATTAGACGTCGTTACGCCCGATTCTATTTTTAAGGAAAGTAAAGAACTTATTGACCTTTTAAAGAAGAAAAACGTTTATGAAAAGTGGTGTGAAGTTAGCGGTGAAACTAAACGCCAAGAGCAAGCGGCGAAGGAAAAGTATAGGCAAGAGGTCTATAAAAAACTGTTTGGGAAAGCGCCGTCGTCTAGTGAACTTTTAGGGACTAAAGCGCTTGACGAGATTGCAAGATTTAAAAGGGTTGACGAGTACATAAAAAGAGAAGAAGAAAGAAAAATAGCAGAGATAAAAGCGGCGGAAGAAGAGAAGAAAAGAAAGGAATTAGAAAAGAAATTAAAGCGCGAAAGAGAAGAAGCCGAACGCCTTAAAAAACTTGAAGAAGAGCGGCAAAAAAGAGAAGCGGAAAGACTTGCCAAAGAAGAAGCGGAAAGGAAAAAGAGGGAAGAAGAACAAGCCCGCCTTGACGCTATAAAAAAGGCTAAAGAAGAAGCCGAGTTAAAGGAAAAAGAGAGAAGAGAACGTGAAGAAAAAATCTTTAGGGTAAAAGAAATTAAGGGCAAGAAAACGCTTTTAAGAATAGGCGTTAAAAACTTGGGCGAATACG
>JAFVTK010000113.1 GCA_017503265.1 Clostridia bacterium
AAACTTTTGCACGACGGCGTAGGTCCTACGGTTGAAAATCTTAAAGACGCTGCCGCTGGTGAAAACGGTGAGTGGACGGAAATGTACGCTCGCATGGAAAAAGAAGCGCGCGAAGAAGGCTTTGAAGATATTGCAAGACTTTTTGCAGGCGTTGCCGCTATCGAAAAAGAACACGAAGAAAGATATCTTGCTCTCTTAAAAAATATTGAAGACGGCACGGTATTTAAGAAGAACGAAAAAGTCGTTTGGATTTGCCGTAACTGCGGTCATATCGTTGACAGTCCCGAAGCACCTGAAAAATGCCCCGTTTGCGATCACCCCAAGGCGTACTTCCAACTCCGCGTTATCAATTATTAATACTTAAAAAAACACGTCCCGTTCCAAACTTGGAACGGGACTTTTTCGTTTAACACAAATTTAAATATTCTTTTTTTAATTTATGCGCATATTTTAATGCTTTATACGCGCCACTATTTTCTTTTTTTAATGCATAGAAAATTATAAAATCGCTATTTTTAATCATCTCACAATTTCTATAATATATTTTCGTATACCAGTAATTAAAATCTAATTCAAAATAAACGAATTCGTCGTAACCTTTTTGCGTTAAATATTTTGGTCTTTTATCTGCACTTAAAAATCTTTCATTTTCTAAACAATATACAGTCTTTATATGCTCATATTTGCCTTTTAAACGATTAACAATTTCAAAACACAAATCGTCAAATTCACCAAACCCACCGAATAAAAAAGTATCGTATCCCCTTTTAATCGTATCTTCGATAACGCTAAAAAGTTTATCTTTTGAAAAATTATCTTCAATTTTCCTATGACCAAAAAAGGAACAAACTTTATTGCTCATTTTACGAAACTCCGTAAGACTATTTTATGAATAAAAAGTAAACTTATTACGAAAAATCGTAAATATGGTATTACTTATGAATTTAGATGATGCAATTAGAAAAAGAATAAGGGAAATTGTGGAACAAAAGAAAACAACACTTTCTAGTCTTTGCTTAAATTCAAACATAACACCTTCAACTATTTTTGATTTTATGTATGGAAAAAGCAAATGCCCAAAGGTTATCACAATAAAGAAGTTATGTGCGGGTGCAGGCATAACTCTTTCAGAATTTTTTAATCGCGATTACTTTGATAACGTAGAAGAAATATTTAAATAAAAATATATTTAGTAAAAATAATTGACGATAAAAGTAATGGCATAAAAAATAAAATTAATCCTTTTAAATGACTTAGTTTAAAATTTTTCGGTTTCTTCACATTTATTACCTTAGAGTAGAGTAAATAACTTAAATATTATAGCACCATTTTGGTGCTATGTCAAGATAATATTATAACTAGAATATAAATTATGAAAATTGGCGAAAATCTAAAAAACTTACGAATTCAACGAAACCTATCACAAGAAGACGTAGCGAAAATGCTTAATATCTCACGGCAAGCATATTGCCGTTACGAGAACGACCAACGGGAAATTTCTTTGGATACTCTTTGCAAACTTGCAGATTTTTACGAAGAAACTACCGACTATATTTTAGGTAGAGAAAATAGTAAATGAAAAGTATAGATCAAATAATCAGCGAAAACTTAAAATATGAAATTGA
This sequence comes from Clostridia bacterium, assembly GCA_017503265.1. Taxonomy (GTDB): domain Bacteria; phylum Bacillota; class Clostridia; order Christensenellales; family Borkfalkiaceae; genus UBA1259. The sequence goes on from JAFVTK010000113.1 coordinate 1,626, forward strand.
GCATTCTGGTAAAACAAAAAAGGAAATAGCCGAAGCAATCGGCGTAAAACAACCTACGATATCACAATATTTATCAGGCAGAATTCAACCAACTTTATCAACGTTTGCAAAACTTTGCGATTTTTTAGACTGCTCTTCTGACGATATTTTAAATATCAGTAATAAAAAGTAAAGATAAAAAAGATAGCAATTTTTTTGCTATCTTTTTTAAATTTTATTCACTTTTTTTCTATTAGGCAGGTTTTATATTACCCGATATACATAATTTATCAGGTTAAACGCGTATTTATTACGCTGGTGTCCAACCCATTTTTTGACCAGACAGTATATGTATGTGCAAGTGAAACACGGTTTGACCTGCGTCGTCGCCTTGATTAATTACCAAGCGATAACCGTTTTCTAACCCTAACTCTTTTTTAAGTTCGGGAATTTTCTTAAAGCACGCTTTAAGCATTTCGGCTTGTTCTTCGGTCATATCCGCAAGAAGATTAAAGTGGCTTTTCGGTACGCACAAAAAATGATTTTTTGCTTTTGGGTCAATATCCTTAAATATAAGCATATTTTCATCTTCGTACATTTTGGTGGCAGGAATTTCGCCTGCGATAATTTTACAAAACAAACAGTTTTCCATAATCTTACTCCTTAATTTCAGCAAGTGCGCCGTCCTTAAAAGGTTTAACGACGACTGCTTTTTTTATTTTTCCGCAAGGCGTAAAGTCCTTGACGTAAAGCCGTAAATAATTTTCCGAATACCCTTCAAAATATCCGTCCTTTTCTTCTTCAAATAAAAATTCAAGCGTTTTGCCTACCATTTGTGTAGCAAACGCTACCTTGCTTTGCGCTTTTATTTCAAGCAATCTATTAAGTCTTTCTTTTTTAATCTCTGACGGTAAATCTTGCATTTTATAAGCAACCGTACCACTTCTTGGACTGAACGGAAACGGGTGTATGTCTGAAAACTTTACCCTTTCAACAAGTTCTAACGTGTCGTTAAAATCTTTTTCCGTTTCAGTCGGGAAACCTACTATTATGTCGGTGGTTATTCCTGCATCGGGAAAATACCGTCTAATTAAATCAACTTTTTCAATATATTCTTCCGCCGTGTAATGCCTGTTCATTTTCTTTAACACGGCGTTAGAGCCTGACTGTAACGACAAATGAAAGTGCGGAGCAAAATTCCTTAAATTTTTAAGCACCGTTAAAAACGCGTCGTCGATTACCCTAACTTCCAAAGAACCTAGTCTTATCCTACAATCAACCGACTGTAATTTTTGCATAAGTCCCGTGAGCGTTACGCCGTTATAATCGTACGCAGAAAGGTTTATTCCGTTAATAACTGCTTCCGTTGGATTAACCGAATTAATTTCTTCAATAATGCTTTCGGGCGAACGCGACCTACTGCGACCACGCAAGTAAGGAATTATACAGTACGAACAAAAGTTATTACAGCCGTCCTGTACCTTGACGTACGAGCGCGTGCGAAGCGTTTTAACGAACGCAAGTTCTTCATAACTTTCGCACGGTGGACTTATATCCACCCCCGACTTATCTAGCATATCTAGAATTTTATTTTTATTAAAAGTACCCGTTACTAAATACGCGTCCGACTTATCGGCAAAAGCCTTATAATTTTTTTGGGTTGCGCAACCCGTAAAAATAATTTTTGCGTTTGCGTTAAGTTTTTTTATGCGCGCCGCTGTTTGACGGGACTTTTTTTCCGCCTCGGCTGTAACCGCGCAAGTATTAACTATATATAGGTCTGCGGGGATAAGTTTATCACTCACTTCATATCCGCGCTCGATTAACCCTGCAATAAGCGAATCGCTTTCGCACTCGTTAACCTTACACCCCAAAGTAAACACAACCGCTTTCATTATGCGTTACCCTTTTGCATAACGAGCGCCGACCACTCGCCTTTTATCTTTTCTTCTATAAACTTAAAGCCTGCTTCGGTGTACGCCGCCTTAACTGCGTTTAAGCGTTCAACTAATATTCCGCTCAATATTATTTTACCGTTATCAGTTAAATTTGCGCCGATAAAAGGAGCGAACGCAATAAGCACTTCCGCCATAATATTGCACGCAATAACGTCGCCTTTAACGGTGTTGTCGTCAAGCAAGTTCTTTAACAAAACTTTGCCGTTCTTAACCCCGTTAAGTTGCATATTATGGTTTGTAGCAACGATTGCGCACTCGTCTATATCGGTCATTATAACTTCTTTCGCGCCGAGTTTACTTGCCGCTATACCTAAAATTCCACTACCGCAACCAACGTCTAAAACGGTATCATGTGCGCATACGTATTTATCCAAAAATTCCACGCACATTGAAGTGGTTTCGTGTTCACCCGTTCCAAACGCCATATTAGAGTCTAATAGTATTACTATTTCACCGTCTTTTTGCTCGTATTTTATCCACTCGGGAACTATAACCACTTTGCCGATATGTATGGGCTTAAAATGTTCTTTCCATTGTTCGCGCCAAAGGTCGCCGTCAATTTCACGCTTTACAGTTTCCAGAGTACCTAAATCTAGCGGACTTTTTTCTTTCATTTCCGCAAGGTCGCGCTCAACTGCGCCCAAAGTTTTGTCCGCGCTATCTATCGGGAAATACGCCTTAACAAGCACGGTTTTATCTGCCTTAAACACGCTTTCGTCCGCGTAATCCCACGCCCTTCCGTCGCGCGCAAGCGCAATAACGTCTTCTATATCGCTTATAACCACGCCCGAATCGGTATACCCCCAAAGCACGTCGCTCACAAGGTCGCCACCGATATGCGTAGTAGATACAGTTAATTCAATAAACTTATTCATACCTTTCTTCTCAATACGGGTTTTTGCCGTACATTGCTTCTACGTTGTCTTTATACTGACGCATTTGCGGACATTGTTTAATATCCGATTCCGCTTCAAACTTTTCTAAAATCTTTCTTTGTTCCCTTGTTATTTTAGTTGGAACTTCTACCGTTATAACTATATAAAGGTCGCCCGTGCCACGGCTTGACTTTATCCCCTTACCGCGTACGAAAAATACTTTTCCGCTCTGCGTTCCTTCGGGTATATTATAATCCATAACGTCGTCTATTAGCGGAACTTTTACTTTTCCGCCAAGCGTTGCCGTCTTAAAACTAATAGGCACTTCAACGTAAAGGTCAAAATTTTTGCGCTTGAAAATTTTGCTCGGCTCAACTCTCATTTCAACGATAAGGTCGCCCGGCTTACCGCCGTTTTTGCTCGCTTCGCCAAATCCCGCCTTTCTTATATAACTGCCCGTATCTGCGCCTGCGGGAATATCAAGGGTGAGTTTAGTTGCTGTTTTTGTATAACCTTTCCCCTTACAATCAGGGCATTGATCAATTATCTTTTTACCAGTACCGCCACACTCGTCGCAAGGGCGGACGTTTACAGAACGGAAAAAACCGTTACTGGTCGTATACTGAATTTGACCGCTACCACCGCACTTATCACAAGTTTTATACGCCGTGCCACCTTTCGCGCCCGTACCGCTACAAGTTTTACAGGGTTCGTTGCGGTTATATGCTATTTCACGACGACAACCTTTTGCCGCATCTAAAAAACTCAACGATAATTCTATTATAATATCTTCGCCCTTGGTTTTAGTTTGCGCGCGCGACCTGCCACCGCCAAACCCACCGAAGATATCGCCGAAGATATCTTCAAAACCACCGAAACCGCCGAAACCACTTGCTCCGCCAGCACCGCCAAAACCGCCCATACCGCCGTTAGGGTCGCCAAACGTGTCGTAATTTTTGCGCTTTTTATCGTCGGATAAAACTTCGTGCGCTTCGTTGATTTCCTTAAACTTTTCCGCCGCCGCTTCGTCGCCAGGATGAAGGTCGGGGTGATATTTTTTAACCAAAGTTCTGTACGCTTTTTTAATATCGTCGGGGGTTGCGTTCTTGTCAACGCCTAAAATTTTATAATAATCTTTTGCCATAAATATCCTTTGCTAAAATTTAATTATTATTTTCCGAAACAGGTTGTTCCGTCTGCTCTTTTTTGTTTGCTTTATTTTTCTTGACCAAATCGTAACGGCAAATCGCAATTCCGCAAGACACGGTGCTTACAGTATCGCTGATTAACGCGATAGGATAGAAATTAACTATACTGTTAGCAACCCACGTTGCCATATGTATAAATGATAACGCGCGGTATTTTCTTTGATTGACCACAAAATACGCTAAAATTCCCAAAAATCCCGCCGCAACCGAAAATACGTCGTACCACGCGCGCACAGTGAATACAGCAACTAAAATTTGCAATACTAAAAAACCGATAAGCCACCATATACTTTCCGCCCACTTATGTTTTCCGCGTTGCATAAAAATAAGCATCTTAATTACGTTTATCGTGCAAGTAAGCGTAGAAGCAAAGTTGCCGTACATTGCAAAATATAGCACCCAGCAAACGTTTGCAATGGTTGAAAAAACAAACATAGTGTCGCGCTTAACGACTTGATATTCAAATATTTTACATAAAATTGCAATAACACCAAATCCGTTAAGTATTATTAAATACCAAACGCCAAGCGTGCTGTTAAGCGTTTTAACTAGATTTTGCGATATATCATTAATGGATAATAAATTATTCATATATCATTTACACTTCATTTTTCGTCTTTGGGGTTTTACCCAAAATATTGTATCTTACGATAGCAATAGAAATTGAAATTGCCGCAAAAATATCGTGAATAAGCGCTATCGCATAGAAATACACTATGCCGTTACCTATCCAAAGCAATATCAAAGCCAAAAACAAATAACGGTAAAGTTTTTCGTTCATAACGAAGTAAGCAACCGTACTTATAAGCCCTGCGCAAATTGAAAATAGCGAAAACGGACTTTTCCAAGTAAAAATACTTGCTACCATTTGCACACCAAGGAAAAAGAACAGCCAAAACTTACTATCCGCCCAAGCGTGCTTTCCGCGTTGTAAAAAAACTAATCCTTGAACACAGCCTATTAGGTTAACTATTGCGCTGGTAAAATCACCGTTTAATAAAAAATACAACACCCAACACACATATCCAAGTATAGCAAATAAAACTATTCTATTCCTCTTTTTGTTTTGAGTTTCTGTAATCTTAACGCCGATTGCAACTACACCTATAAAATTAACCAAAACGGCGTACCATACCGCGCCGAGCGCACCCGTTAAACCGCTTACTATGCCGTTACCAAGCGTCGCAAGAGAAAAAAGTAAATTATTCATAAGTTTCTTTATTTAGCACAAACTGAAAGGCAAAAAATTTGCCTTTCAGTAGTGTATCTTAATATTTAGTTAAATTTTTGTTTTACGCGTATCACTTAGTATAAAAGCGTTTTATTGATGGAATTCAGTATCGCCACCGTTTGCCCCACCTTGTGCGTTAGGATCGCCGTTGGGGTTTGCTTGTTGATAAAGTTTTGAGAACACGCCTTGAACTTCGTTTGAAAGTTCTTCGGTTGCCTTAACAATCCTATCGTTATCGTTAGAAGCAAGTTCTTCTTTTGCCTTTTTAACGGCTGCTTCAACTTTTGCTTTATCTTCCTCGGTAAGTTTATCGCCAGAATCTTTAACGGTCTTTTCTACGGTAAAGATAAGTCCGTCAAGTTTGTTGTGGTTGTCAACGGTTTCTTTACGCTTTTTATCTTCTTCTTCGTATTGTTTTGCTTCGTTAACAGCCTTTTCAATATCTGCGTCAGAAAGATTTGACGAAGAAGTGATGGTTACGTTTTGAGATTTGCCCGTTCCGAGATCTTTTGCTGAAACGTTAACTATACCGTTTGCGTCAATATCAAAGGTAACTTCGATTTGCGGTACGCCACGGGGAGCAGGTGCAATACCTGAAAGTTGGAAGTTTCCAAGCGTTTTATTGTCTTTTGCAAATTCACGTTCGCCTTGTAAAATATGAATATCAACTGCGGTTTGATTATCCGCCGCCGTAGAGAATACTTGTGATTTCTTTACGGGAATAGTGGTGTTTCTTTCAATAAGTTTTGTGCATACGCCACCAAGCGTTTCAATACCGAGCGACAACGGAGTAACGTCGAGAAGAAGAACGTCTTTAACTTCACCTGAAAGAACACCGCCTTGGATTGCCGCACCGATTGCTACGCACTCGTCAGGGTTAATTCCCTTAAAGGGTTCTTTACCGGTAACCTTTCTTACTTCGTCGATAACCGCAGGTATACGGGTTGAACCACCAACGAGAATTACTTTATCAATGTCCGAATAAGAAAGTCCAGCGTCTTTCATAGCGTTTTGCATAGGAACTACGGTTGATTCAACCAAGTCTTGCGTAAGCGCGTCGAATTTTTGTTTGGTAATATCTACGTCGAGGTGTTTAGGTCCAGTTGCGTCAGCCGTGATAAAGGGAAGGTTAACGTTGGTCTTGCTCATACCAGAAAGTTCGATTTTCGCTTTTTCAGCCGCTTCTTTTAAGCGTTGCATAGCGAGTTTATCGTTAGAAAGGTCAATGCCTTCTTTTTGCTTAAATTCGCCAACGAGATAATCCATTACTCTCTTATCAAAGTCGTCGCCACCGAGCATATTGTTGCCGTGCGTTGCCAAAACTTCAAATACACCGTCGCCGATTTCCATAATAGAAACGTCAAACGTACCACCGCCAAGGTCGTAAATAATAACCTTTTGAGTTTTGCCTTCTTTATCAAGACCGTAAGAAAGCGCTGCTGCGGTAGGTTCATTTATGATACGAAGAACGTTAAGTCCTGCAATTTTACCAGCGTCTTTGGTCGCTTGACGTTGACTGTCCGAAAAATAAGCGGGAACTGTGATAACCGCGTCGGTTACCGTTCCGCCAAGATATGCTTCGGCATCTTTTTTAAGTTTTGTAAGCACCATTGCTGAAATTTCTTGCGGAGTATAATCTTTGCCGTCAATAGCAACTTTATAATTAGAACCCATATGTCTTTTAATAGATGCTACCGTCCTGTCGGGGTTAGAAACCGCTTGACGCTTTGCAACTTGCCCTACAAGTCTTTCGCCGTCTTTTTGGAAACCTACTACCGACGGGGTAGTTCTTGATCCTTCGGCGTTTGCAATAACTACGGGTTCACCGTTTTCCATAACCGCTACGCACGAGTTAGTCGTGCCTAAGTCAATACCTATTGTTTTCATAATATTTCAATCTCCTATTGTTTTTAAATTTATTCTTTTTTTATTTTAACGAGTATTTCAATACTCGCTTTATTCTATGTTATAGATAAAAGCCTAAATAATTGTTAGAAACGAGCAGTTCAAGGCTCGCCGTTTAAGTCATAGATACAAGTCAGACGTGGAAACCGAGCAATTTGTGCAGGGCGCGTACTTCTGTACGAAACCAAACAAATGCGCAAGGTTTGCGCGTATCACGCAGTATATATGGCTTAAAATTATTTTGTGACGCTTACCTTTGCATAACGTATTATCTTCTCTTTCTTCCTATACCCTTTTTGGAATACTTGCTTTACGATATCGCTTTGTTCGCCTTCATCACCATCTACTTGCATAACCGCTTCGGCAACGTTGGGGTCGAAAGGTTGACCTAGCGGGTCAATTTCTTCAATCTCTAAACTTTCCAAAGTTTCGTTAAACTTTCGCTTAACGTTCTTTATTCCTTCGGCAGTCTTTTCGTCAAGTCCTAAAGTGAGCGCCCAGTCAAGGTTATCACCTACGGGTAAAATTTTAATTATAACGCTTGCAACACCTTCGTTAAAAGCGTCTTGCCAAAGTTTAGAATTACGCTTTTTGTAGTTGTCAAACTCTGCAACGTTGCGCATCCATTTATCCTTAAACTCTTCCGCCTGTGCCTTTAAGGTTTCAACTTCTTTTATAAGGTTTTCATTTTCTTCAATAAGCGCCTTTTCTTTTGCGCCTACTTTTTCAACCTTTTCTTTAACTGCTTTTTCTTTCTTTTCTTCCATTTTATCAGTCCTTTAATTTTTGTTGGTTAATATGTCTTCTAAAATCTTACCTACGCCTTCTAATACCGAAACGACCTTTTGATAATCCATACGGAGTGGCCCGATAACGCCGTAAGTTCCGATTTTTACACCACTTGCAGAATAAGTTGCCGTAACAAGCGAACAATCGTCGGGCATTTCTTTTCCGTTCTCGCCACCGATTTTAATATTTATTTCTATATTATCGCTCTCGTCAGCAAGAAGTCCTGCAAGTTTATTTTTACTGGTAACCACCGAAAGAAAGTTTTTTACCTTTTCCGAATCGTTATATTCGGGGTGATTAAGTATCTTTCCTTCACCTTCCATAATAACGCCAGCGTGTTTTTCGCTAATATACTCTTCAATAGCGGTCATAACGCTGTCAAAAATTTCACGGTAACCTGAAAACTCTTCGGTGATAACGTCGCCAAGTTTAATTATTTCGCCAAACTCTTTACCGACGAATAACTTATGCAACATATTGCTTGCTTCGGTAATTTGCGCGTCCGTCATACTTTCAGGGATACCGATAAACTTATCCCTTATAAGCGTGTTTTCGGTAACGATAAGAAGTAACGCCTGATTTTGTTTATATCTAAATATATCAATCTTTACTATTTTATCTTTTTCGCTATGAGAAGTGTATCCTACCGAAGTATAATCGGTTAAATCAGAAATAACTTTTACCGCGTTTTGAACGACGGTTTCTAAGTTATCGGCGTGGTCCTTAAACGCGCTTTTAATTACGCCAAGTTCTTTGGTGGTGAGTTTACTTTTGTCCATCAATTCAGAAACGTAAAGTTTATACGCTTCGACCGACGGAACTCTTCCGCTTGAAGTGTGAAGTTGGGTTAAAAAGCCCATTTCTTCAAGCCCCGCAAGTTCGCTCCTGACCGTTGCCGAACTCAAATTAGTCAGGTACTTTTCGGTAATGCTTTTGCTCGAAACGGGTTGCGCGGTCGAAATATAATCGTCAACGACCAACTGTAAAATTTTCCTTTTTCTTTCGGAAAGTTTCATACCCCTAACTCCTTGGCACTTATTTGCCTTTTTTGTTAGCACTCTTTTTGCTTAACTGCTAACTTTTGAGATAATTTTACAACTATTATGTGTCTTTGTCAAGAGAATACGCGCCATTTTTTAAAAAAGTACAAGCGAAAAATTTTTACAGTTATAAATATTTAAAAGACCGCAGAAAATCCGCGGTCTTTTTATTGATACTGATTAAATTTATTCTGTGCGAAGCGCAACTACGGGGTCTTTTTTAGCAGCGGCACGCGCAGGGATAAGTCCAGCAATTAACGTAAGAATAAAACTTACCGTTATCAAAACTAACGCGTCGGTTAATTTCAATATTGCAATACTTCCTATATTTGCAATAAGTCCACCTATTACAAGGTTAATAGGAATACTTAACAAATACGTTATCGCTACGCCCAACAAGCCTGAAAGTAGACCTATTATAAAAGTTTCCGCATTGAACATTCTTGAAACGTCTTTCTTCCTCGCACCAAGACTTCTCAAAACGCCTATTTCTTTGGTTCTTTCAACCACCGAAACGTAAGTAATTATACCTATCATTATACTTGAAACCACAAGCGATATTGAAGTAAACGCAACCAGTACTATTTTTACTGCGTCAACCATAGAGTTAAGCGCAAAAAACAACATTTCTGTTGAATCGGAATAAATAACTTTATCTTCTTCGTTTTCGTGCTGTTCGTTCCACTCGTCAAGATATGTTTTAAGTTGCTCTTTTGCCTGATATCCCACCGAATAGATCGAAAGTTTGTTAGGCAATTCGTTGCCACCTAGTTGCCTTGAATTTACCGCGGAAATATTTTGCGTTACCGCGTTCATTACGTTAACCGAGCCGTTTGTTTTCGCTTGTTGTACTATATCGGAATTTATATTATCGCTCAACACCCTTTGACTAAATGCGGACGTGTAAACAATTCCGTTATCGAGAACGCCTTGCTCAACGTCTTGTTTAAGCCTAAGTATACCCTTAATTTTAAGCGTTTTTACACTTGACGGCAAATCGGTTTTCTCTCTAAATATATTAGTAACGTAACTTTGAACGTAATCGTTATAAACGTACTTATCGGCGTTTTGCAAATAGTAAAATTCGTGTTCCATAATTTGGGCAAAAGTATAAGTATCGTTGCCACCGAATACTACCTTATTAGTGCTACTGTCAAAACTATCGATACTACGAATACCCAAAAGCGCAAGAGTTATGTCGCTTACTTGGTTGTGTTGGTCAACTACTAACATAAGGTCGTCTTCTTCGGTTGCCCAGTCGCCGTCAAGTAAATCGTATTGCCCTTTAATAAGTTCTAAATTATTCGGCATTTCGCTCACCGTAGGAATATACTCTCTTACAAATCCTGCCGACAAGTTTAATTGAGAGTTTTGTATTCCTGCGTCGTATATCCCTTCTAACGTATCGAAAAGCGTATCTATGGTCATTATACCCGAAACACTATTATTCGGGTCGGTAGTAAGGTTAAAAGTTATATCCGAAAGTATAAAATCCCCGCCCGAAAACCCGTAACTTTCTTGTATGCAATATTTCCATTTATCATCACCAGTGTCTGCATTTTTATCGTCAACGTAATTTTCAACGTATTGCAAATAATCTTCGGTCAATTTATTACTCTTTAACATATTTGTAAGGCTGTCAAAAAGCGTTTTTGTATACACTTCTTTAACTTTTGGGAATTTTTCTAATTCCGTACCCTGCACTAACTTGTCAAACTCTTCCAAATCCACTACAGATTCACTTATACTAACGGGATAAACGGCAAGCGTGTCGCCTTGTAATTTGTTTATGTACGTTGAAAACCCCGTAGATAACGCCAACACCAGCGCTATACCTATAATACCGATTGAGCCTGCAATAGAAGTTAATACAGTTCTGCCACGTTTAGTAAAAAGGTTTCGAAGCGATAACCTAAACGCCGTCCATATACTCATCTTCGCCGTTGCTTTCTTTTTCTTCTTTGTAGTGGTTTGCGCTTTTTGTTCAAGTTCAAGTTCGGCTTTTTTGCTTTCTTCTACTTCTTTTATTTCATCTTCAACCGAAAACGGCGCGCTGTCTTCAACAATTTCGCCGTCCACCAGGCGAACGATACGCGTTGAATACTGTTCGGCAATTTCAGCGTTATGCGTAACCATAATTACTAACTTATCTTTACTTATTTCTTTGATAAGTTCCATTATTTGAACGCTGGTTTTGCTGTCAAGCGCGCCCGTTGGCTCGTCGGCAAGTAAAATATCAGGCTCATTAACGAGTGCGCGCGCAATAGCCACACGCTGACATTGTCCGCCAGAAAGTTGGTTTGGGCGCTTATAATATTCCCCTTGTAACCCCACTTTATCAAGCGCGGCAATAGAACGTTTTACGCGTTCTTCTTTGCTTACGCCCGAAATAGTCAAAGCGAGTTCGACGTTACCTAAAACGGTTTGGTGCGGAATAAGATTGTAACTTTGAAAAACGAAACCTATCCTTTGGTTACGGTAAACGTCCCAGTCCCTGTCGGTAAAGTTTTTAGTACTTTTGCCCGCAATAATCAAATCACCCGAAGTGTATTTATCAAGTCCACCAACGATATTGAGCGTGGTGGTTTTACCGCACCCAGACGGACCTAAAATAGATACGAATTCGTTTTTGCGGAAAGCAATATTAAGTCCTTTCAAGACTTCAATTTCACCGCCCGCTACCTTGTAGTTTTTCGTGACGTTACTTAATCTTAACATCTACGTTCTCCTTATAAAACAACTAATCATAAAAATTGTAACATTTAAAGATGAAAAAATCCTTGAAAACGCAAAAAACGTTTCAACGGATTTTTCATTAATTTGTCGATTTTACATTATATCCGACATAGCGGTTACAAAACCGGTTACGTCGTCGATAGAAAGACCTTCTAAAAGCCTTGCCTGCTCGTATAAAACGGTAGCGTACTTTTTAAGCGTTTCTTTATCTTCCGAATACTTTTTAAGCGTATCGAGAATTTTATGCGTAGAACTGATTTCAAGTATCTTTTCCGCTTTCATCTTGCCGTCGGCGTTTGGCATTGAGTTAAACACCTTTTCCATTTCAATCGAAATATCGCCTGCCGCGGTAAGACAAACGGGATACGTTTTGAGTTTTGCCGTAAGCCTTACTTCTTTAACCTTATCGCCAAGTTGCTCTTTAATTGCGGTTAAAAGGTCTTTAAACTCTTCACTCTTTTGGTCAAGTTCCTTCTTTTCTTCGTCGCTATCGAGTGAGAAATCCGCTTCTGAAACCGATTTAAATTTCTTACCTTCGTAATCAATCAAGATTTTAGCGACGAATTCGTCTACGCCGTCCTTAAAGAAAAGAATTTCATATCCTTTGTCTTTTGCCTTTTCAATTTGCGGAAGCGAAGCAATTTTTTCGTAACTTTCACCGCAAGCGTAGTAAATATCTTCTTGACCTTCTTGCATTTCTTTGACGTATTCGGAAAGGGTGACTAATTTTTCTTTCTTGCTTGAATAGAACATCAATAAATCTTTTAATTTATCTTTATTCATACCAAAGCCAGCGTATACGCCGAATTTAATTGAAAGACCAAACTCTGCAAAAAGTTTTTCGTAATTTTCCCTGTCGTCTTCCATCATCTTTTTAAGTTCAGCCGAAATCTTCTTTTCCAAACTATTCGCAATGGCTTTAACTTGTCTATCTTGTTGCAAAATTTCACGCGAGATATTAAGTGATAAATCCGAACTGTCAACTATACCGCGCACGAAACCGAAATAATCAGGAATTAATTCTTCGCATTTTTCCATTATCATAACGCCGTTACAATAAAGTTTTACGCCCTTTTTATAGTCTTTTGAATAATAGTCAAAGGGTGCGCGAGCGGGAACAAACAACAAAGTATCATACGTTACAGTACCTTCAATTTTAGCGTAAACGCTCTTTAACGGGTCTTGATAGTCGTGGAATTCGTTTTTATAAAATTCTTTTAAATTATCTTCGCTTACTTCTGATTTTGCTTTTTTCCAAAGCGGAACCATACTGTTAAGCGTTTCAAGTTCTTTTACTTGCTCGTACTCAGGCTTATCGTCGGGGCTACCTTCTTTTCTCTTTGAACGCGTCATAAGCATTTCAATAGGATAACGAATATAATCCGAATATTGCTTAATAAGCGAACTGATTTTGTATTCTTCTAAAAAGTCGGAATACTTATATTCTTCACCGTCGGCTTTTAAGTATATTACGATTTTAAAACCTAAACCGTCTTTTTCTATTTCGTCTATCGTATAGCCTTCCGCACCCGAACTTGCCCACTTAAACGCCTTATCCGCGCCGTAAGCCTTTGTATAAACTTCAATTTTATCAGCAACCATAAAAGCCGAATAAAAACCTACGCCAAACTGCCCGATAAGTTCGTTATCCGTTTGCCCTGCGTTTTCTTTTTTAAACGCAAGCGTGCCAGACTCTGCAATAGTGCCAAGATTTTTTTCCAAATCTTTATCGGTCATCCCGATACCGTTATCTTCTATCGTTAACGTGCGCGCGTCTTTATCAATAGAAATGTTAATCTTAAAATCAGAATTAACTTTCGTATCGGTAAGCGATATAAATTTAAGTTTATCTATCGCGTCGCTAGCGTTAGAAACCAGTTCTCTTAAAAAGATTTCCTTATTAGTGTAAATTGAATTAATCATTAAATCCAAAATTCTTTTGGATTCGGTTTTGAATTGTTTCATTATATACTGCCTCCGCAAAATTTAGCACTCTCTTTCGTTAAGTGCTAAAATATATTATATTCCAGTTAAAATATTTGTCAACTTATTTTATGCCGTTTTCATAAATATAAATAAAAAATTTCCGCCGAGGTGCAGTCCCCGACGGAAATTTAGTTTACCCTAAAAATTATTCTATTGCGATATTTTTCTTTTGGGGTAATTCCTTGTTTTTCTTGGGTACGAAAAGTTCAAGCGTTCCGTTAGCGTATTTCGCTTTAACGTCTTCTTCCGTTACGGCGTCGCCAACGTAATAACTTCTTGCGCAAGAAAAACTTCTTTCTCTACGAACGAAAGATTTTTCGTCCTCTTCTTTTTCTTGTCTTTTTGCTTCGACCTTTAAATAGCCGTTTTCAAGCGACAAACTTATATCTTGTTTATCGTATCCGGGCATATCGATAGAAAGTTCGTACCCTAAATCCGTTTCTTTAACGTCGGTTTTCATTGTCGACTCTTTTACGCCGTAAAATACAGGCTTAAAAAAATCGTCGAACGCGTCGTTAAAAAAGTCAAAGCCTAAATCGTTGTTTCTTCTTGATAAAAAGTTTCTCATAATATACACTCCTTTATATAAAATATTTTTTTAATTTTAGCACTCTTTGATATTGATTGTTAGCACTCTCTTATCTCGACTGCTAATTTTATTATACACCAAAATTTTCGTTTGTCAACAATTTTTCACAAAAATTTTAAAAAAATTAAGCGCAAGTTTTTTACACTTGCGCTTTTATTTTGCTCAAATATTATTAAATTAATACTTTTTAGTTGACAAATAATTCTTTTCTCGTTCTAAAATATATAATATTTACAACAACCATTATAATACCCGTTGCAATCGTCGTTATAAAATCGGTCATCATATCTTGCGCTATTTCTGGAACTACAATAAATACAGCCACGCAGTAAACGGCGTTAATTATACACGACGCAGCGTACATTATAATTAATAGTTTAGGTCCGATAGCCTTAAATTTATAAAGCGCTTGACGCACGAAAATTGCAAACACCGCAAGCCCTATCGTCAACAATCCAACTATTATGTCAATCGGTTTTAACGCAGGAAACGCCCTGTAAACCATCTCTATCGAACCGTCGCCGGGAACTTCTTCGTAAATCGAACCGGTTAATTGCCCTATGCCTGAAAATAAATTTAATACTGCGCCTGCAAACAATAAGAAGTAAACCAAAAATTTCCACCACTTCATAGGATAAACTACGGGTGGTTTTTCTGGTACGACTTGTTCAGCAGAAGCCGAAACGGGTTGGTCAAATAAACTTTCAGAAGTGTTTTCGCTGTTATTTTCTTCTTTTTTAATTGCCGCACCACAATGCTGACAAAACGTTGCAGTTTCGTCAACTTCTTTACCACAATACTTACAAAACATATTAAAACTCTCCTTTTTCCTTTGTATTGTCTATACATATTATATATGGGCAATCGTATAATGTCAAGACCGAATTTAAGTTTTATTATCTACTGATAGTTTTAATAACGTAGTCAACGTACGCCGCTGCAACGTTTACGCCAGTTGAACTTTCTATCCCGTCAAAAAACGCGTTGGAATTTACTTCGCAAACGTAAGGCTCTCCGTTATCACCGTATAAAAGGTCAACGCCACAATAATCAAGCCCCAAAATTTCCGCGCACGCTTCTGCTACCATCTTAAAACTTTCAGGTAAGTCTATGCGTTTAGTGCTACCGCCACGGGCAACGTTTGCGCGGAAGTCGTTTTCATTACTCCTTTGCATCGCCGCAACCGTTTTTCCACCAATTACTATCACGCGCACGTCAACGCCAGGTTTTGCGCCCATATACTGTTGAAATAAATGTGGCTTTAATTTTACTTTTTGCATTAGAGATAAAAGTTCTTCTTTATTATCTGCTTTATAAACGCCTTTGCCGAGTGAACCAAAACTTTCTTTTACTACGAGCGGGTATCCTAATTCAGCGCCGATTTTATCTACCCACTCCGCTTTTATTTGGCAATCTTGATTATAGCACAGCGCGCCAAAGATGGTTTTAGGTAATTTTATACCGCGTCCAGTAAGCGCAATACAAGTCTGACCTTTGTCGTCGCAAACTCTGACTGCGTCATGCTTATTAAAAAGCCTTAATCCGTTCTTTTCTAAAATTTCAGATAAATACTTATCTTTATCAAGATATATTGCAAAATCAATTTTAGGAAAATCAATAATAGTTTGATTTCCGCTAATAGCCACGCGCGAAAACCCATCAGAAACTATTTCAATTTCAACGCCTCGTTTATTAAATTCTTCCTTTAACCGTTGCGATTGATGCACACTTGCTTCCGTAACGAAAAAGGGATTAACGAATATTATACCTTTCATTTTTTGCACCATTAAATTTTATTATACTATGAATTGAGCCTTTCGTCAAGGGGGTTTAGGCAAAATTTTCCCGTTAAAATTTTTAAAAAACCTATTGACAAAACGACTATCCCGTGTTATTATAAAGGCGGAAATAAAGATAAGGAGTGGAAAGTAGTCGAAAATACTTTTGGAGGTGCAGACCAATGAACAGTGAAACAGAAATATCAATGCACCCGAATATAACGTTAATCAAGGGAAAATAAAAAACGCAAAAAAGAATTACCCGACCGTTGTAAAGAAAGCGGAAAAGTAAAGATAGGTTAAAAAGGAACTGCGTTTCCCCTGCTTGACTTTATAGTTCGGGTAAACCGTGAAAGTTTGAGTTAACGGTTGAATATAAAATTTAATAACGAACGCCTGCGGCATGCAGGCGTTTTTGATTTTAAAATTTATCGTAGTTTTCAATTTGGTTACCCATACCAACCAAATCGTGCAAAAGTTTTTCAAGCCGTTCTTTTTCATAATAGTTTGCACGCAAAGTTATAACGTCGTTTTCCAAAATTTGCTGATCAATCGCATTAAAAAATTCTTCTTGTTCGTCGACCTTTCTTAAAATGCTTAAAACTGCGCAATACGGTGGCCACATGATTTCCCGCACCGTTTTACCCACTACAAATGCGCCTTTTTCCACCTTCACTTTGAAATATCCCGTCTTAAATGTTTTGCCTTCATGCTCGTGCTCTTCCATATTTTTAAGAACCTTATCATAAAAGGGCATTTGATTGAAAAATTCGTTAATTGTACTTACGGTAAAAATAACAAATATAACGTAAATTATGTTTGTAAAACACCCCGTTAACTCCAAAAAAAACACGCTTGCCGTGATAGGCGCACGCAAGCTTCCACCAAGAAAAGCGCAAGCGCCTAACAAAATAACGGCAGGTCGCAAACTTTGGTCCATACCTAAACTTAGTAAAAGGTTTGACGTTATTGCGCCAAACAATGCACCTATTGTAAGTGTTGGTATAAATATACCGCCTGTTACACCGCTGTCGGTAACAAACAGCATCATCACAAGTCTTAAAATAACAAGCAAAATTAAAGTTGTAATCGCAACCTTTGTTTTAGTCAAAAAAATAATAACGTCGTGTCCGCTGTATATTGCATCTGATAGTACAAAGCCCAAAATACCCGTAATTAAAAACACGGCCACAAGTTTTAACCATTTTGGTAAAAATTTTTTTAACCTTTTTGTCAACTTTTCAAAACAAGCAATCGACCAGTCGTAAAAGCCAACTGTAAAAGCCATTATAA
This sequence comes from Clostridia bacterium, assembly GCA_017503265.1. GTDB lineage: Bacteria > Bacillota > Clostridia > Christensenellales > Borkfalkiaceae > UBA1259. Next base: position 18,993 of record JAFVTK010000113.1, read on the forward strand.
CGCCAAGTAAAGATAAATATCCCAGATCAGACAGCTCAAATTTACAATTTGAATTAAAATTTATAAAAGTCAAATCAACGCTAAATATTTTAGCAAGACATGAACTTGTAATTCCCGCAACAATAACCGAAGTGGAAACCGTCAACACAAGCAAAAGTGAAAATCGTTTATGTACTTCTTCAATAACAAACAAAATACCAGATAACGGCGCGCCTGTTACAACTGCAAAACCTGCGCCAGCACCACCTGACATAACGTATCTTTCCCAAGCAGATTTATGTTTGGTAAGTCCTGCGCACATTGCACCTATTGCCGTGCCCATTAACACAGAAGGACCTTCCCCACCGATAGGTATGCCACACAAAAAGCCAATTATACTGCCGGCAAATGCGCCAATAAGTGCATTTGCCCACTTAAAAGTTAACAATCCCCTTAAAACGCCTTCACTTCTAGGAATACCACCGCCCTTAGATTCAGGAAACTGCTTATGCAAAAGATAGCAAATCAGCGACAATGCAATAAGTGCAATAAAAACCAAAATTATGTAATAATAAGAATTTTTTGCCGTTTGGTAAATCCAGCGTGAAACCCACTCACACTTATTTGTTAGAAACTTAAAAAAGAAAGTAAACGCACCAGTAAGCACGCCACAAATAAGCCCATAAAAAATGCACGTCAAAATATTCTTAAAATTTTCCAAGTCGTATTTCTTAATAATCTTCAATTTATTCATCCTGCCTAAAAATACTTTAATTATTCTATGCTTTTAAAATGCTTTTGTCAATGTTTTTAAGCATAAAACAAAATATTAACGAACGCCTGTGGTATGCAGGCGTTTTTGATTGTAAAAAATAGCGCCCCACGTATTATGTAGGGCGCGTAATTTTTTATTGATTTTCTAGTTCGTCAATAGTTAAAAGTTGGTCGTAAATGTATAAGTGCTTTTCATCTTGATTAAAAATTTTATGCCAATGACCAGCAAGCCATTTCTTAAAATTAACGTTGTGGTCAATGTAACGGCACAAATCAAACAATAATTGACAACGGGTGCTACCAAGTCCTTCAACTTCGTATTTATGGGTTAAAACGTAGTCAACGCTGTTTTGGTGCTTTTTAAGATTTTCAACGGCAAATGCGCACTCTTGTTCCGTGGGTTCTTCACCAAAATGCCAAAGTCCCTTTTCCTTCCATTTAGCCGAACTTTTGCATCCGCCAAACGTAAAAAATTTAAAGCCGTCAATTTCATAAACATTACCACGCATCAAGCGCACTATATTATCCGTTAGTCTGTTTACCAAGCCGCCTTTCCATATTTCTGTTGGAAAAGAATTTAAGTAATCAAAATTTTCGTGATTGCCTTCGATAAACGCAATGTTTTTCTTAATACTTAAAAAACTCTCGGTAAATGCTTGATTTTCAGCCGTATCTCTGAAATTAAGCCCTATATCGCCTAAAATTATAAGCAAATCGTCGTCAGTAGCAATTTCAAGATATTTTTTCAATCCGCCAAAATTTATATCTTCGTGTATATCGCTTATAAAATAAATCATACGCTCACCAAATAGAAATTTTTAGAACAAACCAGAAATAACGCCGTTTTCATCAACGTCAATTTTTTCTGCCGCAGGCACTTTGGGTAGTCCAGGCATAGTCATAATATCGCCAGTAAGAACTACGATAAATCCTGCACCTGCCGAAACTTTTAACGAGCGAACGGTAATCTTAAAGCCCGTAGGCGCGCCGAGTTTGGTCATATCGTCAGAGAAAGAGTACTGCGTTTTTGCAATACATACTGGCAACGAACCAAACCCTAAACTTTCGAGTTTAGCGATTTGCTTTTCTGCCACAGGAGTAAAGTTTACGCCGTCGCCACCGTAAACTTTGGTTGCAACGCTTTCAATCTTTTCTTTAATGCTTGCGTCTGATTGATAACTAAACGTAAAGTCGTTTTCTTTCTCGCAAAGGTTAACGACTTCTTTTGCGAGTTCAACACCGCCGTCGCCACCGTTTGCCCAAACGGTTGAAAGCACTACGTTTACGCCGAGTTCTTTACATTTTTTAATAACTAGTTCAATTTCTTTATCCGTGTCAGTCGGGAAGCGATTAACAGCAACGACTGACGGTAGTTTATAAACGTCTTTAATATTATGAACGTGACGAAGAAGGTTCGGTAATCCTTTTTCAAGCGCCGACAAGTCTTCGTTATTGAGTTCAGTTTTAGCAAGTCCGCCGTGCATTTTAAGAGCCCTTATCGTAGCAACTATAACTACTGCGTCAGGTTTAAGACCTGCCAAACGGCATTTAATATCAAGGAATTTTTCCGCGCCCAAATCTGCACCAAATCCCGCTTCGGTAACAGCGTAATCACCGAGTTTCATAGCCATTTTAGTCGCTATAACCGAGTTACAGCCGTGCGCGATATTCGCAAACGGTCCACCGTGAACGAACGCAGGCGTACCCTCAAGCGTTTGAACGAGATTAGGTTTAAGCGCATCTTTTAACAATGCAGTCATTGCGCCTTGCGCGTTGAGTTGACCTGCGGTAACGGGTTTATCGTCATAAGTATATCCTACGATAATTCTTGAAAGTCTTTCTTTTAAGTCGGTAATAGAAGACGCTAAACAGAGCACCGCCATAATTTCAGAAGCAACGGTAATGTCGTAACCGTCTTCTCTGGGCGTGCCGTTAACCTTGCCCCCCAAACCGTCCACAACAAAACGAAGTTGACGGTCGTTCATATCAACGCATCTTCTCCAAGTAATTTTTCTAGGGTCAATACCGAGCGCGTTGCCTTGATAAATGTGATTATCAAGCATTGCTGCAAGCAAGTTATTAGCCGCGCCGATAGCGTGGAAATCACCCGTAAAGTGAAGATTTATATCTTCCATAGGTATAACTTGCGCGTATCCGCCACCTGCCGCACCGCCTTTAACGCCAAAAACTGGTCCAAGAGACGGCTCACGAAGAGCAACGATAACGTTTTTACCTATCTTTTTAAGTCCGTCGGATAAACCGATAGTAGTAGTGGTCTTTCCTTCGCCGGCAGGCGTAGGAGTAATTGCCGTTACTAAAATAAGTTTTCCGTTTTTGCGTTTGTTTTCTTTAAGTAAAGAAAGGTCAACTTTGGCTTTATAATTGCCGTATTGTTCAAGATATTTATTTTCAACGCCTGCACGTTCTGCAATCTTTAAAATATGTTCGGGGGTAATGCTTTGCGCAATTTCAATATCACTTTTATAACCCATAGTATTATCTCCTTAATTAATTTTTTATTTGAAATATTTAACGGCGGATTCAAACATCTTAATATCGTATTCGCCGATAACGTTTTTATAAAGACCGTTGCCAGTTCTTTCAGAGTGTCCCATCTTACCGAATACCCTACCGTCAGGTGAAGTTATACCCTCAATAGCGTAAACTGAATTGTTGGGATTAAACTTAATATCGTAAGTAGGTGCGCCCTTGTCGTCAACGTATTGCGTTGCAACTTGTCCGTTTACAATAAGTTGATTTAGCAATTCTTGTTTTATAATAAACCTACCTTCGCCGTGAGAAATCGGAACGGTATAAACGTCGCCAACTTCCGTACCCATAAGCCACGGTGATTTATTAGAAGCAATACGCGTTCTAACAAGCATTGACTGGTGGCGCGCAATAGTATTAAAGGTAAGCGTGGGCATTTCTTCGGTTACCTCATCGGTAATCTTACCATACGGCACTAATCCCAACTTGATAAGTGCTTGGAAACCGTTACAAATACCGCCCATAAGTCCTTTCTTAACGTCAAGAAGTTCGGTAACGTTCTCTTTAATCGCTTTATTGCGGAAGAACGCAGTTATAAATTTACCCGAACCGTCAGGTTCGTCGCCACCCGAGAAGCCACCTGGAACAAATATGATTTGACTATTTTTAACCTTTTCAGCAAACGCGTCAACCGATTCTTTAACGTCGCCGATATTTTTAATAACGAAAATATCCACGTTAGCGCCCGCTCTTGCAAACGCTTTCTTCGTATCGTATTCGCAGTTTGTTCCGGGGAATACGGGAACTAAAACGCGCGGTTTTGCGAACTTAACGGGCGAATAACTCCACTCGCTTGCCTTATATTCAATTGCGGGGATTTGTCCGTCAGAAGTCTTTACGTCGTTGCATTTAAATACTGATTCTAATTTGTTTTCATAATCGCTTAAAAGCGCATCTAAACAAACTTTCTTATCGCCGCAAACGAGCGCTTTATCTTTTATAGTTTCACCTAAAAC
>JAFVTK010000114.1 GCA_017503265.1 Clostridia bacterium
TACTGCCCCACGCCTTAACTTCTTCTCTATCCATTACTTTATTGTATATAGAATTCAATTTTTCTTTAATTTTCTCTTTTTCGTACGTCATAACTCTATTATATGTGTCTATTAGGCACAAGTCAAGTATTTTTTGTGCCTAATGGGTACAATTGTTTACATGATAACGTTAGAAAATATTAAAAAAAGACTTGCAGAAGAAATAAAGGCAAGTAAATTATCACAATCTGAAATCGCAAAAAGACTTGGCGTTCACCACTCACAAATTTCTTGTTACGTCCACGGTAAAAAGTCGCCAGCACTTGATACGTTTGCAAATTTGTGCAAAGTACTTGACGTTGACCCTGCCGATATTCTTTGCACCAACGAAAACAAATAGTTTAACGCCTCTTTAAGGGGCGTTTTGTATTTTAAGGAGCACTTATGATTACATTAAACAATATTAGAGAAAAATTAATCGACGCTATAAATAATAGCGGTATGAAACAAATTGAAATTGCAACAAAGTTAGGTATAAGGCAATCCGTTGTTTCCGACTATTTGCGCGGAAAGAAAATGCCAGCGCTTGATACGTTTGCAAATTTATGCAACGTGCTTGACGTTGACCCTGCCGACATTTTATGCACTAACGATAAAAAGTAAATATTAAAATTGAAAAGGACGACAAAAGTCGTCCTTTTTTATATCTTAATTTTATTCGCCTTCAAATAATGGTGTGGAAAAATATCTTTCCGCCGTATCTGGAAGAACCGTTACTACGGTTTTACCTGCGCCCAAAACTTTGGCTAATTTTTTTGCCGCCGCCACGTTAGTCCCTGACGATATTCCGCACATAATGCCTTCTAATCTTGCTAAATCTTTTGACGTTGCAAGCGCTTCTTCGTCAGAAATAATGCATACTTTTTCATAAATATTACAGTTAAGCACGGGCGGAATAAGTCCGTCGCCTATACCCATTTGAATATGTGAGCCTATCGTACCGCCAGCAAGTATAGCCGCGTTTTCAGGCTCAACCGCCCAAATTTTAATATCGGGGTTTTGCGCTTTTAATACTTCACCTATGCCCGTTATAGTGCCACCCGTTCCTATACCCGAACAAAATCCGTGAATAGACCCTGCGACCTGCTCTAAAATTTCTAACCCCGTATGATGACGGTGTACCGTGGGGTTAGCGGGGTTTTCAAACTGTTGCGGAACGTAGACGTTTGGATTTTCTTTTTGCATTTGAAGCGCCTTTTTTAAGCACCTGTCTATGCAGTCGCCTATATTGCCGTCGTCGTGCATCAAAATAACTTCCGCACCATAATGGCGGACAAGTTTTCTTCTTTCTTCGCTGACCGAATCGGGCATAATAATAACCGTTTTATAACCCTTAACTGCGCCGACAAGCGCCAAGCCTATACCTTGATTACCGCTTGTAGGTTCAACGATTATCGTGTCTTTATTAATTAAACCTTGCTTTTCCGCTTCGGTTATCATATTAAAAGCCGTGCGCGTCTTTATAGAACCGCCCACGTTAAGACCTTCAAACTTAACCAAAATTTCCGCAGAGCCAGGCTCTGTCATCTTATTTAACCTAATTATCGGGGTATGCCCGATTGCTTGTAATACGTCGTTATAAATCATAATAATAAGATACTATATATTTTATTTTAAATCAACCAAAAACGCAACTCACGGCGTAATTTGCGTTCAAGAATTTTTAAATTGCAATTTGTAGAGTTCAGCGTACTTGCCGTTTTTCTCTAAAAGTTCTTCGTGCTTGCCTTGTTCTACAATTTTACCGTCAGAAATAACAGCAATTTTGTCGGCGTTCTTAACAGTCGATAACCTGTGCGCAACGACGATTGTCGTTCTTCCTTTACAAAGTTCGTCAAGCGATTGCTGTATTAAAATTTCAGTCGTGTTATCAAGCGCGCTGGTCGCTTCGTCAAGTATAAGTATCGGCGGGTTTTTAAGGAACACGCGCGCAATCGACAGCCTTTGTTTTTGTCCGCCCGAAAGTTTTACGCCACGCTCACCTATAACCGTGTTATAGCCCTTTTCAAGCGAGCAAACGTATTCGTGAATATTTGCGCGTTTTGCCGCTTCAATTATTTCTTCTTCCGTTGCGTCAGGTCTACCATATAATATGTTGTCGCGTATACTTGCGTTAAACAAATACACGTCTTGCTGAACGATACCTATGTTTTGACGGATAGATTGCGCGGTTAAATCGCGTATCTCTTTACCGTCGATATAAATATTTCCCTGCTCAATTTGATAGAAGCGCGGAATAAGATGACAAACGGTAGTTTTACCACCGCCACTAGGTCCAACCAGCGCAAAAATTTCGCCTTTCTTAATATCTAAACTAAAATCGTGAAGAACGTCTTTTTCTTCGCCGTAGCCGTAACTTACGTTATCAAAACGAATATCGCCTTGGGCTTTACCCAAAACGCTAGCGTCGTCTTTATCTTGCTCGCTTTTAGCGTCCATTATCTCAACGAACCGCTTAAAACCCGTTACGCCGTTTTGATACTGTTCCATAAACTGAATAAGTTGGCGGACGGGCGCTAAAAACACGTTTATTGATACGATAAACGCAGTATAATCCCCTAGCCCGATTTTGCCTGCGTATAAAAATAAACCGCCTGCAATCAATACTACTACGTTAAAAATTTCAGTTACGAACGTTGTTGACGAGTGAAACACGCCCATTGCCTTAAACGCTTTTCTTCTTGCGCTAACGAACGCGCCGTTTCCCACTTCAAATTTTTTTATTTCCGTGTCGGTATTAGTAAACGCTTTGGTTACCCTTATACCCGAAACGCTACTCTCTAACGCCGCGTTAATCTCTGCAACCGCTTTTCTGCTTTCCATAAACGCCGAACGCATTTTTTTGCGCATAGTGAAAGATATGATTAAAAGTACCGGTACACACGCAAAAATTATCAAGGTTAAATACACGTTTATGGTCATAAGATAAACGAACGCCGCTATGATTGAAATAGAAGATATAAGTATGTTTTCAGGACCGTGATGAGCAAGTTCGCTAATATCGTTTAAGTCGTTAGTCATACGCGACATAATCTTACCCGTTTCGTGATTATCGTAAAACTTATACGGCAAAGTTTGCAAATGGCGGAACATATCAGAACGCATACGCGCTTGCATCTTTACGCCTATCATATGACCTTGATACTGGATAAAATAGTTCAAGAGCATCTTTATAAAATAAAGACCTAAAAGCGTACAACCAAATATCAATATCATTTGATAGTTTTGTTCGGGTATGTATACGTTTAACATTGTGCGCGTTATCATGGGATAAAAAATGCCTATAAGCGACACCAAAAGCGACGCAATCATATCGAACGTAAACATTACTTTGTACGGTTTATAATACGATAAAAACCTTTTTAACATCACTAACTCCAAAAAAATCTTATTTCACACTCAAAACTTTTAACTAATATATAATAACATATTTATACAAAAAAATACAATTATATAAAAGAAAAAAGGAACGCAAATTTGCGTCCCTTAATATTTAGTTTTACGTTTTTATATTATTTTTTAATTACGGGGAATTCAAAAACGTCTACCGTTTTTCTAGTCTTATACTTACCCCTTGTAAAGTCAGGGCATTCAACGGGCATAGAGCCGAGCGCTATCGACTGTTCTGAAAGCGCCGTAACGCTCATCCAAGTAACCGCGTCGTAAACGTCTATCGGGAAAGGTTTATCTTCCTTTATGCAATGGAAGAAATTTTTAAGCATAATATAATCCATACCGCCGTGCCCAGACTTTAATTGTTCTTGGGTAATCGTTCTCCAATCGTCTGGCAAATATTCTTTATAATTTTCCGCGCTGAAAAACGCCTTTTTATACGGGTCACTTTCGTGATTAAATTCACCGCCGTCAAGAACAACGCTTTGCGTCGTTTGGCAATAAAAGCCCTTCGTTCCGCTTGCGGTAAGTCCTCTTTCGTAAAGCCTAGGAAGAGTGGTGTCGAGTTTTAAGAAAATGGTTTCGCCGTTTTCACACTCTATCATAGTAGTCGTAACGTCGCCTTGCTTAAACTCTGCGTCTTTAAGTCTTTCGCTGTACTTGGGATTATTTGCTATATAATGCTTCATACCTTGTGCTTTTGAAGACATTGAAACGAGTTTAGTAAAACGGTTTCCGCTAGTGATGTTTAAAAGTTTTGCAATAGGGCCTAATTCGTGCGTAGGATAATTTTCGCAATTATGTTCCATATATTCTTTCAAGCGGTAATGGTGCGTATCTATACCACCTGCAATTTCTTCGCGAAGGTCGTGGCAATAATATCCTTGACAGAAAGAAATATCGCCCAAAACGCCGTTTCTTGCAAGAGAAGTTACAAGCGCTTCGTCTTTATTATAGCAACAGTTTTCCATAAAGAATATGGGCGTTTTGGTCTTTTCATAGCAGTCAACCATTTTCCAACAATCATCAATATTGTGCGTCCCGCCAACTTCAATTGCTACGGGAATACCTGCTTCCATACCCTCCAAAGCAACTTTAACGTGCATATCCCAACTGGTAGAAATAACGATTGCATCAACGCCTGCGTTCATAACGTCTTTATAATCAGTCGTCATAAGTGGCATATCGTAACCGTGGTCGGTAATCTTTTTAGCAGCCGCTTCTAAACGTTCTTGATATTTATCGCAAACGACTGTAACTACTACGTCGTCCGAATTTTTCAAAACGTTGCCCAAAAGCCCTATACTGCCGTCAGTCATACCGTAAGCCGCACCGCGTTGACCTAAACCTATAAACCCAACTTTAAGTTTGTCTTTTTTCATTTTAATCTCCAAATTTATTTTCATAAATTTTTTTAGTTAATTATACAATCTAAATTAAAAATAATCAAGCGAAAAATTTAATTTTTGAATATAGGATAAGATAATGCCCGAATTTTAAAACATAATGTAACTTTTTTGCAATAAAATTGTAAAAAGCGCCTACAAAAAATTTTGTACGCGCTTAATTTGTTGATATTATTTAACAACCCAAAAAAATTAATCTTCTTTTGCCATACCATCAAGACATTGTTGTATTTGCTTTTCGGTAGGCTTATAATCGGTATGAGAGCAACAAGGTATAGTAGGAGCACTACCGTCAGCGCCGTAGAAAGGCGACAAACGGTCGTTTTCATATTTAACGCGCTCTTCTTCTAAATGGAAATCAGGTATATCGTAAGGAGTACCGCCGTCTAGTACCGAACGGTGTCCCAAAATAGCAACCGACGACATAGTAACCGCCGAGTGAATATCAAAGGGGTGTTCTGGTTGTTTACCTTCTTTAATGCACTCTATGAACATACGGGGGGTAAGATAATCTCCGCCACCGTGTCCGCTTTTCTTAATAAGTTCTTCGTCTTTATCGTTCCACTCTGGTGTGTAAAGTTTGCTCGTTTCAGCGCCTTCTGGTTTATTCCATTCGTTATAGCGAAGCATAACTTTTGGGTCCATACCGCGAATATTTTCAATTTGACCTTCCGTTCCGCACACGCGATAAGAATTGTGCATACCGCCACCAAACGACGAGTGTCCGACCACCCTAAAAATAGAGCCGTCGTCGTTTTGCGTCATTAGTACAGCCACGCGATCACCGTTATACGACATAGTAGGCACGTCATCAGCGGGTGGCGCAAAGGCCGCCATAGCAGTTACTCTTTTAGGCGTTGCGCCCGTTATCCACATAACTGGACCGAGTGAGTGCGTGATATAATAAGTTCTAGGTAAAAAATTACGCCAATGTTTAGGAAAATAATTAACACTTTTTTTGCTCTTAAAATTAAAAGGATCACCTGGGTGATTGTATTCGCCTTCCGCATATAAAATCTTGCCAAGCGTACCGCCTTCAACAAGTTTTTTCATTTCGCGGTTAAAAAGCATTTGCGGATAGTTTTCAGCAATCATATAAATTGACTTACTCTTTTCAAACGCGCGAATAAGTTCAACGCCTTCTGCCATAGTGCTGTTACTTAAACATTCCGAATAAACGTGAATTCCGCGTTCAAAACATTTTATCGCATAGGGCGCGTGTTCGTTGCAGTTATTGCCGAGAATAACAGCGTCCATATCGTGTTTGATAAACTCATCAAAATCTTCGTATAGCACAGCGGTAGACGGTAGTTTTTTCATTGCGTTTTGAGCGACATCTTTACGACGTTCGCACAATGCAACCACTTCGCAATCTTGCATCATAAAATACGTTGCGATATCCATACCACGACGCGCGCCGAATACGCCAATTTTAATTTTCTTCATTACAAAACCTCCAAACTAAAAGTTTTAACTGATTTAATGGTATCACATAAAAACAATTACGGTCAATAAATAATACCACCGTTTTATTTAAAAAAGTTAGAATTTGTCGTTTTTACAAATTAATTTTAAATTTATAAAACTTTTTAGCCGATACAACTCTTTATTAAAATAAACAATAGAAAAAATCAATACTTTTATGTAAAAAAGTTTGAAACGTTTGCGTTTATAATATAATCGTGTTATAATTATTTTACTGATAAGGATATAATTATGAGAGATTTCGATATATGTAAATTTCCTACTTCTTCATTTTTAGGTACGCTTACGGTAAACTGCTTTGTAATGGAATCTAATTTAGAAGTAATGAAAACACCGTCAAAACTTAAACAACATTGCATGATTTTGGTTTCAAAAGGCGAAGGCAAATTTTATTTTGATAATTCGCTTATCCCTTTTACTGCTGGAAGTTTAGTTTTCGGTTTTGAAGGCGAAACTTTTACAACCGATTGCGATAAAGACGTGGTTTATATGTATATTAAATTTAGCGGTAACCGTGCAGAAGAACTGTTCCGCCGTTTTAATATAACCCATCTAAACCGTAACTTTAACGGATTTGACGGCCTTATCCCGCTATGGAACGAAAGTCTTTGTCGTGCGTCAGAACAAACTATCGACCTTGCGTCAGAAAGCATTATTCTATATACTTTTTCCCGACTGTTTAACAGCAACGAACAATGGAACGGATTAATTAGTAGCATTATAGACATAGTAGAAAAGAAGTTTGACGACCCCGACTTAACTTTAAACGTTATCGCAAAACAACTATCTTATAATTCTAAATACATTTCACACGCATTTAAGCAAAAAATGGGAATTAGTTTTTCAGAATACTTACGCTCGGTAAGAATTAAGTTCGCAATTTCTCTATTTGACCACGGTATTGAATCTATAAAAAACGTCGCTTTGCTTTCAGGTTTTTACGACCCACTTTATTTTTCTACGGTATTTAAAAAAAGCGTGGGTATGCCCCCAAAAGAATATATTAAAAAAAATACGCGAACTAATTAGCGCGTATTTTTTTATAGTTTATTTATACACTCTCATAGCAGCGCCAACCGCACCACTATCTACGCCGTAAACAACGTCTACGGGTTTATCTAGCGTGTAACGAATTATATCCACCCAAAGTTTGCTTTGAGACGGTCCACCCGCCATTTTAATAGAATTAAATTCTATTCCAAGCGTTTTTAAGAAATCCAGTTTATCTTTTAATAAGTTTGCCGCACCTTCCATTAGCGCACGCGCAATATTTTCTTTTGAATACCCTGAAAAATCTTTATCAAAGTCGGTTACGGGATTTATTTTTAATCCGCCAGCGCCCTTTTGGGCTTTTTCCGAATACTCGTTAAACAATTTTATCTTATCAGTTTTAGAAATATTATTTTCTATAATCTTATCAATCTTCTTTGAAACCTGCGCCACCGACGACATTGCGCCCCACACCCCTTTTTCTTTGCTTAAAAAAGTGTCGCATAAAATTCTGTTTTCAATAAGTTTATTTCTATCCGAACAAGGAAAAAACAAAACCCAACTAGTTCCGCAAGAAAGCAATAATTCGCCTTCTTCTACCACGCCGTTTGCTATTGCTCCGCTTGGATGGTCAAAACTGCCAAAATACACTTTGCAATTTTTATCTATTTTATATTTATAAGCATACTCTTCCGTAACCGTACCTAATAAATCCCCACTCTCGTAAACCGCGGGCAATTTATCTTCCGTAATACCCAAAGCGTCAATATAGGGTTTATGCCACTTGCCAGTCTTTTGTTCTAAAAGAAAAAACGGAACGGCGGTGGATCTATCTATTCCCCATTTACCAGTCATCTTGTACAGCAAGTATTCGGTAGACATACAAATTTTACCACAATTTTCAAGAGTTTTTGGACTATGTACTTTAACGTGCGCTAAATGCGCAAGCGGAAATATATAACTATATCCCCACCCTGAAATTTCCGCCGCTTCTTTACGGTCAATAACCCCGTAAATCTTTTCACTTTCGACTTCAAATTTTGAGTTGGTCCACGAATAAGCGTCTATTTTGGCATTATAATTCTTATCGCAAACAACGGTGTTTCCGCTAGCCGAAGCCATAGCAATACCCAAAATTTTGCCGTCTACTTCTTCTGCTAAACGCGATATTACTGAAAAGACCGTTTCCGCATACTCGTCTATACAAAAGCCAACGTATTCAGCGCCGTCGTCTAGTTTACTATTCTTAAAAGCAAAAGGCGCAGAAGCAGTTTTTACAACCCTTTCCCCGTCAAAAAGAACCGCCTTTACCGAAGAAGTTCCTAAATCCAAGCCTATCGAAAATTTTTTATCCGTCATATTTCAATTACTTCCATATTCAAAGTTTCGCCAAAACTCTTCATTGCTTTTAAGTCTACGTCGTAAACCATAAAGCCGTGGTGTATTGCACCGTTTTCACTCAATTTTTCCAAAAACTTCGCAATATCGGTTTTGGGCGTTATCCAACCCCTTATGGACTTTTCAACCTGACCTTCAACGTACGTTACGTCTACTTCTGATATAGACATCACGAATTTTTCGTTTTCAACCCTGAACACGTTACAGTATATCGCCTTACCGTCCTTAAATGCACCCGCCGCTTTTGCAAGCGTAGCAGCATCACTATATTTAAACGGCGCAGTAAAAAGTTTGGGTTTAGCGCGCAATAAACCAAAATTCATCTCTCCCATGTGGCTGATAAGAAGTCTATTTTCTTTCCAGTCGGGACAAAAAATTTCCACGAAAGATACGTCTTTATAAGTTTTTAACAACGCGCCTACGAAACTTGCAGTTAAAATATCCCCTTCGCCAGCATAACCTACACCGTTTTGCATTTGCAAGCACGCTTCTATAAAGGGCATATTACCTAAATTGTTCGTACTTACGTCAAGAAAGTTAACCGAAAACGCGTCTAACTCTTTCTCTTTAATAATCTTTCTGGTTGCAAGTGATGCCTTTATCGACAAATTTAGCGCAGTAGCGTCAACGTTTTCATCTATTATAAAGTCATTTTTATAACGATTTAATTCATCTTCAATTTCTTTTTCGGTTACCGAATTTACAGCGTTCTTCATTTCTTGGTCTGTGATTTTTACCTTTTCAACGCCAAACCTTTCTTTAAGCATTTGTTCTTCTATGATAAAATCGCCCATACCGTCGAACGAATTTCCAAAACTGCCTACTTTTAATCCGCATAATGCCTTTGCGGAAACGCAAGCCTTAACACAATCAACCGTTCTTTTTAAAAGGTCGCTACCGTCAAAATGCCCAGCCACTACGCTATATATTTTGCCACGACGTTTAAGTAAGTTGCACATATCCATAACGCCGTGTATGCCGTGGTTAGACCCCACCGGCGACTTACTGTATTCACTTGACAACGAATAATCTTTGGTCGTATCCATAACCACTATCGGTAAAGCGGTATCACATAAAGCGTCAACACATTCCAAAGACGGCGAATACGCAAGGTGTAAAGTTATTATTGCGTTTGCATTTTCTTTCTCAAAATTTTCAACCGCAGATTTAAATTCACTTTTAATTCTGCAAACGGGTGCAACAATCACTTCCAACCCCGCATTTTCAAGTTTTTCTATTACTAATTGATGAAATTCATCAAGTAAAGTACGGTCTACCCCGTAGTCGTCGTAAAGTTTAATATATAAAGGCAATAAGCCAACTTTAATTTTTTCCATTATCATAACCCCCGAAATCAAAACTTAACGTTAAATAACTTTGCCGCGTTGTTACACATAATATCTTCAACGTCCGCCTTTGTAAGTCCAAGTTTATTAACGGTCTTTTTAAATCCGCGGATAATTTCATACATAAAATTAGTAACGTTCTTTTCATCAGTTTCACGCATATGCTCGGCGTTAGTAAGATCGCCGTACAGTCCGCGCGGAACTACGTTTATATAATATCCGTTTTCTACTATGCGGTACATACGCATTTTTGCAATAGGTAAATCCGAGCCAAACATAATTCTTTTTGTGCCAACGGCGTTAATACATCTTTCAGTCGCTTCGGGCAAAGTATTTGCGCAAAAATCAAATAGCATATTTTTTGTGTGCTTTAACGTTTCAAACGCGTCGCCCAAATCTTCGGGCGAATACGCGCGACCTATATGCGCCACGATTAACTTAACGTTAGGATATTTTTGCTCTATATCCATTAACTCTTTTATATTGCTTGGGTCTTTAAGCCTATCGGGTTTAGAAATATGAAGCATAACTTTCCAACCGTGCTTATCTGCAACCTTTAAATGTTCAGGATTAAGAAACTCGTAAATATCAGCGTTTTTACCTACAACGCCGTCTTTGCAATTATTTAAGTAGGGCTTTAAACCTTGAAAGCCACCTTTAATAACTTGCTCTTCTATAAATTCTGCGCTGTCATTATAGTGTGATAAAAACAAAGCGGGATAACCGTATTCTTTGGACTTTTCACTACAATACGCGTTTGCAATATCTAAATATCCGCCGGGATTACCGAAAATTACGGGAATAACTTTTTGGTTAGGGAATAAATCTTTGTAAGTTTTTGTTATATCTTCAACCGAGTTATCAATAGCGACACGACTAGGCCAATAAACAGGGCCTGTTTTCTGTTTTTTTGATGCAACCGTATAAACGTGCGTATGTACGTCAATTATATTTTTAGGCAAAAAACCGTCAATTTCTTCTTGGTAAACTCTTTTATCGTATTCAGTTAAATCAAATCCAAACATAATACACCTCCGTATACGTGGATTATATAACTATCCGCCAAGTTTGTCAAGCAATTTTGAGCGTTTTAATCATTTCTTATTAGTTGTTATTAGCAATTTTAAGATTGACACCGCCACGCAACAATTCGCTACGGTGTTCTTTTTTCATTTTATTATCCGTTATAACTAACGAAATATTTTCTTTTTTACTAAAACCGACCATGGCAGCCTTTCCAAATTTATGAGAGTCCATCAAAATTACTGCATTATCAGAATTTTCTATCGCCGCTTCGCAAATTTTGGCAGATTCAAAGTCCGTGGTAGAAAACCCGATACTGTTGCAGTATCCGTCAGTTCCTAAAATACACTTATCAAAATGACAATCTTTAATCGCTTTTTCCGCCATATATCCACAAAAATCTTTTCTATTAGATCTAAACGTTCCACCTATTAAGTTTACCGTTGCGCAACCGTTCAAAATATTGATTATCATATAAGAATTTGTAAAAACATTGACGTTTTTAAGCGTTTTTTGCCTTAAAGCATCAGCAAGCGCCATACTAAACAAACACACGGTAGTACCAGAATCTAAAAACAAAGTATCTCCGTCTGATATTATAGAAACGGCTTCCTTTGCAATTTCTTTTTTTTCTTTAACATATAATTCTTCCGATGCTTCGTAATTGTAAAAACTGAACGTGCTATCAGGCAAACTCAATTTGCCGTGCGTCCTAATTCCGTACCCCTTTTCTTCCATACGCACAAAAAGTCGCCTTGCCGTAGCCGCAGAAATCCCCAACTTTTCCATTGTATCTTGTAGCGTTACGCTACCGCTCATTTGCAATTCTTTCAACAAAACAGTTTCTTGGGCTATTGTTTTTTTCATTTTTATTCGTCCTTTATATAATGTATACATAGTATATCACAAATCGCTCATTTTGTCAAATGTTTCGCTCAATTTTTTAAATATTCGCTCAATACTATTGACATTTTCTTCGCGCATATTTATTATTAATTACAGCGCGCACAACTCATCACGGCAAATAAAGGAGAATTTATATGAGAAAAATTAGAACGCCATTTTTTGAAATAGGCACTAAAAATTATATCTACGGCGACGACGTATTAGCGTTGGCAATTGCCGCTGATAAATTTGCAGAAAAATACGATATAGATATTTTATTCACCACGCCATACGCAGATATACGCAGAGTTGCAGAAAATACTAAAAATTTAATTATAATCTCACCGTATATGGATACGCTATACCCTGGGCGCGGTATGGCAGCCGTGCTACCTGAAAGTTTAAAAGCGGCGGGCGCGCACGGCGTAGTAGTAAACCATTGCGAAAAACCTATGTCTTTGCCACAAATTAAAGACACGATAAAAAGGGCTCGGGAATTAGATTTTTTAGTGTTTGCGTGCGCGGATACCACCGAAGAAGCCGAAGCGCTTGCCCATCTACACCCCGATATAATTAACCCTGAACCGTCAGAACTTATCGGCGGTGGCGACGGCAAAGTAAGCGATTTAGGATTTGTAAAAAAGACCATTGAAGCGATTAAAAAAATAGACCCTAACATTTACGTTGAACAGGCTGCTGGGATTACCACCGGAAAACAAGTTTACGACTTTATTATGGCGGGTAGTGAAGGCGCAGGCGCGGCTTCGGGCATTGTTAACGCAAAAGACAGGATTGCTGCTATGGAAGAAATGATTGTGGCAACCAAGCAAGCGTCAATCGACTTAAAGGGAGATAAATAATGATTTATAAAAACAAAATTAAAGTTGAATCAAACCACAAGGAAGTAACGTTTCATAACGTAACGGAAGCGGTTAAAGAAACCGTTAAAAATTCAGGAATTAAAGACGGCGTCGTAGTAGTATACTCTCATCACACCACTTGTTCGGTCATCACCCAAGAATGCGCGTTTGATATGTCTATGACGGGTAGAGAAACACTTCAACAAGACCTTGTAGACGTATTCGAAAAGATTTGCCCCACCACTAATCGTGAAGGCGTTTATCTACACCCTGGTCCAAAGGCGCTTAAATTTGCCGAAGAACACGGCGAAGACGCAAGGGGTTGTCATAACACCGAAGCGCACCTTATATCTTCTATAATCGGCAGAAGTTTAACTGCGGTTATTGACGACGGCGTTATTGATTTAGGGGATTTTGGCTTTATCTATTTTATTGACTGGGATAAGACGCGCGGTAGGAACAGAACTGTTCAAATCATGGTTATCGGCGAATAGTTTAACTTAACTCCAACTATATGATTTATATACAGTAAAAAAGTGGCAAACTTTTAAGTTCGCCACTTTTTTATTAATTTTTAACTGTTTGCATTTGATAAATCTTTTTTTGACCGTGCCCGCCAAAAATACTCCACTCACCAACGCCTAATCTTTGCAACACGGCAGTTCGAACCGCCGAACAAAGTTTTACGTCAGTATCAACCGAAGTCATTAAAATAGGTGCGTATTGATTATATTCCGCCTGTTTTTTGGTCAACCCTGTTAAGTTTATAAAAACGTCACCCGTAAAAGCAATTCTATGGTCAAAGTCAATTAAAATCGTTTCGCCCGACAAATGACCGCCTTTACCTTCGTAAACCTCAAAACAAAGTTCACCGACAGAAAAGTAGCCTATTTGCTCAATATTTGCAGTCAAACTTGAATTTTTCCACGGCGTTTTTATCTTGCATTTTTCAGCGGGTTCATAATTAGTTAAAATCTTACAAATATTAACGTACGGCTTATGCAAAAAATTTCTCTCTCGAAATCCGTCTTTATAATCCGATTCACACAGCAAACTTTCCGCGGTCTTTCCGCTAACTATTACTTGGTCAAATTCATTAAGCAAACCGCAATGGTCTACGTCTGCGTGAGTAACAATTATTTTTTCTTTGCGCGCCTTAAAATCGGGAACAAGTTCGCTAATCAGTTTAAGCATTTCCGTCTTAAAACAAGCGTATCCAGAATCAACAAAAACTCTTTCACCGTCGCTCTCAATTATCGCAGTATTGCTTCCGCAATCGGGTTCAATAAGAATAATTTTCGTTTTATCGGTTATCTTATGCTCGGTAATTCTAGGATTAAAATTTTCAGCTTTGCTCTCGGCAAGAAGTTCTGCAAATTTGCTTATACTATCAAACGTTTTATACGGAGAAAGTCCGCACTCGTCAAGCGTTTGCATTGCAAGATTTACGTTAACTAACAAGTCTTGTTTACTAGTTTGCGAAAGCCCCATAACCTTGACTAAACCATTGACGTAAGAATTATAAAATATAGTGTTGTCAAATACTTTTTCAGTATCGTTATAATTTATTACTTTAACTTCACAAAGACTTTCGGCACTTTTCAAAAAACTTTCCAAATTTTCATTATCGTCAACGTATAACCCCATTTTGAAAAGTTGATATCCACTACCATTTTCTTGCGAACTCATATAAGATATATTTAGTTTATACCGACTTATAAGTTCAAGAACTACCAAAACGCTACCAGGAACGTCTTTTAAATGAAATTCGACCAAAATTATTTTTCCGCTCTCATTACCATCTGAAAGATATCCTATTTCTTTAAGTTTTTCACTCGCTTGATTTATTTTATCTTCTTGTCCGTCAACGTCTACAAACAAAGCGTGCGAATCAACTGCCTTATTATAACTAACTCTGGTTATATTTATGCCCAACTCATAAAAGCATTTACTCGCTTTAAGAAACGCCCCTATATTGTCGGGCATGTTTGTTACGAACGTTTTTTTCATGTATCAAAAAATTAAAGTTTGTTTCTTTGGATTTTACCACTTATAGTTTTTGGTAATTCGTCACGGAACACCACAACCCTTGGGTATTTATAAGGCGCAGTATGGTCTTTGACGTATTTTTGAATTTCTTTCTTCAATTCTTCGGTAGGTTCAGTACCCTTTGTTAAAACTATGCTTGCCTTAACTACTTGACCGCGCACTTCGTCGGGAACGGCAGAAACACCACACTCTAAAACGTAAGGAAGTTCCATTATTACACTTTCGATTTCAAACGGCCCGATACGGTATCCAGACGATTTTATTACGTCGTCAACACGTCCAACGTACCAAAAATAACCGTCTTCGTCGCGCCAAGCAGTATCGCCCGTATGATAAAGTCCGTCGTGCCAAGCGTCTTTGGTTTTAACTTCATCAAGATAATATTCTCTAAACAATCCACAAGGAATTTCCTTGTCGGTATGAATAACTATTTCACCGACTTCACCAGGAGCAACCGAGTTGCCGTCAGCGTCTACCACGTCAACGTCGTACTGCGGATTTGCTTTACCCATTGCGCCAACCTTGGGCGTTGTGCCGTAAAGGTTTGCAATTGCAAGCGTGGTTTCCGTTTGTCCAAAGCCTTCCATTATTTCAAGTCCAGTTGCCGCTTTGAATTGATTAAATACTTCGGGATTAAGCGCTTCACCAGCAGTTGTCATATGATGTATTGACGACAAATCAAATTTTGAAAGGTCGCCACGGATAAGCATACGAAGCATTGTGGGCGGAGCGCAGAACGTAGTGATGTTGTATTCTGCAAACATAGGAAGTATATCGTTTTCGTCAAACCTATCAAAATCGTAAACGAATACAGCGCCTTCGCAAAGCCATTGACCGTAAAGTTTACCCCACAAAGATTTACCCCAGCCCGTGTCGGAAATGGTTAAGTGCAAACCGTCCCTTTCGCAACAATGCCAGTACTTTGCCGTAACGAAATGACCTAATGCGTAAGTGTGTTTATGCGCCGCCATTTTGGGATTACCGGTAGTACCCGACGTAAAGAACATAAGTGCCGTTTCGTCGCCAGCAGACGCATTTTCAGGGCGTTCGTATTTACCAGAGAAAAGACAATATTCTTTATCGAAATCACGCCAGCCTTGTTGCGCGCCACCTACCATTACTAACGTTTCTACTTGCGGACATTTTTCCGCTGCTTTTTGTGCGAATTGATAAGTATCGCCGTCAGCCGTACAAACGATAGCCTTAACGCCCGCCGAATTATATCTATACTCAAAATCGTGTTCTTTTAATTGATTAGTCGCAGGGATTGCAACCGCACCGAGTTTATGAAGCGCAACCATACAGAACCAGAACTGATAATGACGTTTAAGCACTAACATAACCTTGTCACCACGCTTAATTCCAAGCGAAGTAAAATAGTTTGCAACTTGGTTTGACGCGCGCTTGATATCCTTAAAAGTAAAGCGGCGTTCATTCTTGAACTTATCAAGGTGAAGCATTGCGAGTTTTTCAGGATATTTTTCAGCAATACCGTCAACTATATCAAAACCAAAGTTGAACGTATCGGTGTTTTTGAATTTAACACTTAAAAGTTCACCGTTTTCGTTTTCAGTCGGCTCAACAAACTTTTCGCAAACGAGTTTTTCGCTCTTTTTAGCCGCCATAACGCTCTTTCTAACGACGGGTTCTTCGGTATGGTCGCCCGACATAACTACCGCGCAGAACACGCAATCCTTGCCGTCAACTGCAATCATACCGTGCGGGGTTGACGAATTGTAATAAATGCTGTCGCCTTCTTCAAGAACTTCAACATGTTCACCGACTTGAACTTTTAATTTTCCGCTCAAAACCAAGTCGAATTCTTGACCAGAGTGAGTGGTTAAATGTATAGGTTTATTTTGTTGTGCTTGTGAATATTCATATTTAACGTAATACGGTTCAGCAAGTTTATCCTTAAATTTAGGCGCAAGGTTGGCAATGTTAATTCCGTCTTCTTTTGCGGTTTCTTGCCCTTGACCTTTTCTGGTAACGGTGTAGGTAGAAAGTTTTGCAGAACTACCTTCTAAAAGTTCCGTCATTTCAACGCCGAAAGCCAAAGCACATTTATGGATAAATGAAAAAGGTATATCTACTTTACCGCTTTCGTACGAAAGATATTGCGCTTCGTCTACGTTAGTTTTTTCAGTCATCTCTTTTACGGAGTAGCCCATAATATCACGCAACTCCTTAATTCTTGTTGCAATCTCCGATAACTGATTTAAAGTGTTGTTAGTGTTCATGGTTGTTAACCTCCTTAAAAATTTTTATATATAATTTATTTTTTTAACAACTTTTATATGCGGTAACCAAAAACAAAAACCCGCCTCAAAGAAATCTTTGAGACGGGTATAAATTACTCGCGGTACCACTCAAATTGCAATTAATATTGCCACTTTCAGAGTCCATCAACTCCTATGCATTAACGCAGCAATCACGGAAAGCGCCTACTCGGAAATCACCTTTGGGACTTTCGGCTCGGAAGTGATAGGTCGTTAAGAATAATTATACCGATTTACACCAACCATCGGCTCTCTGCGCTAACTTTTCTTGACCGTCTTCGTCACAGCCTTTGTATTAAGTTGGGTTTAGTTTACCACTTTAAAACCCTGATGTCAAGTATTTTTTAATAACATAAAAAAATTTTTTTAAGTTAATTTTTCGATGTATTTTTTTAATTATCAAAAAATGCACTACTTTAAGAAATGGCATTGTTTAGGTTATTTCTTTTTTAAATCATCAGTTATATCAACGAAAAGCCATATAAAGAATAGAACGTAAAACAAATATCCTATGCACTCTAATACCATTAATAATCCTTTCCCTAGGGATTTCCATATATGCCGTTTTTTAACCGCAAGCACTTGCTTATCTTTGTATGTGTTTTCATTAAGTAATTTGATCGCTTTTTCAGTAATAAACGCTTCCTTGCAATTAGGACAAATATTTGCTTCTTTATTATCGTCTATTATAATATTTTCTCCACAATTAGTGCATTTAGCATTTACTTGCGCCATTATACCTTTCTCCAAAAATTTTTATAGTTTTATTATAGCACGTCAA
>JAFVTK010000012.1 GCA_017503265.1 Clostridia bacterium
CTCCCCTGAAATTTATATTTACAACATAAAATTTTTTATCTGTTTAAACATATTTTAGGTGCACAAAAAAACGCGTAGCGATTAAATTCGCTACGCGTTTTTTTTGAATATTTTTCAGTTAGATTTTTATAACGTGTACTTTATCAAGAATTTTATGTTCATTATCAGTAAAGGCAACTTCAATCTCGTTGGGATTAACTATTATTGCAGCGCCAAAAAATTGCCCGCATTTCATTCCGTCTTTTTCATATTTTACGTTACTTAGTCTTGAACCAAAAATTACGGGATATGTGTGCGGTATGATATTGCGCTCATCATCTTTTTCTACTATATATGAATCGTGTAAATGCCCGCAAAGCATATACTTTACGCCTAATCTTTCAAGTTCTTCGTTCCATGCAGAATAGCAAACGTGCTCTATATCGCCAGCCGAACCTTTCCTATTAGTAGCCATAACGGGTGAAATATGTGAAATAGCTAAAAATGGTAAACTACCTTTTTCTATATCGACCGTTTTAAGCCACTCATATTCACGTTGCCTATAATCAGAAAAATTATTTACACCACCGTATACTGACAGATTAGGATAATTATAGTCGTGATGGTCGTCTTTTTTATCTTCGCCACAATCAAGCACAATACCTTTTAAACAGCCAACACTAAAAGTATAATACAAGTTTTTACCATTTGCAGGATAATAGTCAGTAAAATATTCAGCAAGTTTTCCACGCGCATCATGATTACCCCTTGTATAAATCGTAGGGATATTACCTTTGGTGATTTCGGCAACAAATTTTATAGTTGCTAAATAGTGTTCTTCGGTTTCAACTTCACCTATGTCACCGTTAAAAATAAACAAATCGGTATCGTCACCAAAATAAGACGCTGTTTTAGTTGCAATATCAAAACAATAATGCACGTCAGCGATATGATAAATTTTAATATTTTCGGTTTTTGTTAAAGGTTTAAACGAATATTTTAAAGTTTCAGGCTCGCCCATAATCGAAAAATATCCTTTTCTATCAATCGCTTCCCTAAACACTACAAAATATTTTTTTGCTCTATCTAAAACCTTTTGCGGAATACGAATTTTCGCAAAGTTTTTTTCTGAATTTAGCACCCCTGAATTATCAGAATAATATGCTTTTCCCTGTACGTTTATACTAAAAATCCCTTTCTTTTCTCCAACAACCAAAATCTCGTAATCATTTTCGATAACGAATACTATCGGATCACATTTTAAAAACGACATAACAACTCCTATATTTTGTTTTAATTGTTTTTATACGCTTGACTTTCGCGCTTTATTTAGTTAATATTATATCACAGTATTTTGTATTTTTCAATGCACTATACGATAAAAAGGAGCCATTTTATAGCACTATCTTATGAAAATTATTTATTACCGTCATAATTTTAACTCTATCCCTATTAAACTTGATAAATGCAAAATGCACTATTCTGAAATAACTGTAATTTTCAGCGGACAAATGCAATACGTTATTAACGGCAAAAAATACGTTTTAAATTCAAACGATATAATTTATATCCCTTACGGTTCTATCCGTGATAGAATTTCCAAAACCGAAGTTGACTATGTCAGTTTTAACTTCGTTGACGAAATTAGCGAAGGTAGTTCTGCAATTTTATATCTTAACGCCGTAAACACCGTTATTAAAAATCTAATTACTACTTGCGACTCCGTTAGGGAACTTTCAAGTTATCGTGACGACGAAAGACTTTTACTTTTGCTACAATGCTTAATTAAACATTTAAACATACAAAACGGCGATATAAAAACAAACCCACTAGTGTTAAAAATTAAAAAATATATCCGTGCAAATTTAAATAAAAAAATTTCTTTAACCGATATAAGCGAGTATACTTTTTTCTCACCCGTTCATTGCGAAAAACTGTTTAGAAAAGAAACAAATACTTCAATAATTGATTACGTTATAAATCAAAAAATTAACGAAGCACAATATCTTCTAATAACTGAACCAACCGATATTAGAAAAATTGCAGAAAAAATAGGGTTCGATAACTATAATTATTTTTCTCGCTTATTTAAAAAACGTACAGGATTTACACCTAGTCAATATAAAAAGCGACATATTCACACCGTTTAAAATTATTGTATGATTTATTGTATTTTACTAACAAAACACCGATTATGTTTAACATAATCACGTTAAAAATATCAAGTCAATTATTAATATTTTTAATATTTATAGAAATATTTAAAAATTAATTATATTTAACGTTTGTTTTTAATAAATTTAAAACTAAAACGACCTACGAAAATCCGTAGGTCGTTATTTTTGGAGCTGATAACCGGAATCGAACCGGTGACCTCATCCTTACCAAGGATGTGCTCTACCATCTGAGCCATATCAGCAAACGCTTTTGTTCAACGCTTATCTATTATATAAAATAAAAGTAAGTTTGTCAATATAAAAAACACACTAAAACAAAATTTTTAATAATTTTTTTATATCGGCATACCTCCCGTAATTTTTGTAGTAGGTATGCCGATATATAAAGTTTAATTATTCTTGATTATCTGCGGTTTGTTCACCGTCAATCTCTTCGTCTTCATCACCTTTGGGTGAAATAGCAATTTTAGAAACTGTTGTTCCATCGTCAATTCTCATGACCCTTACGCCCTGCGTATCTCTGCCGATTGTACTTATATCGTCAGCAGCAACTCTAATAATCGTGCCGTTACTGGTTATAATCATAATATCTTCGTTACTAGATATTAGTTTAAGGTTGACTAGTTTACCTGTTTTTGCGGTGAAATTACCCGCTTTTACGCCCTTTCCGCCACGAGATTGCAATCTGTAATCTTCTATTCCAGAACGCTTTCCGTAACCGTTCTCGGTCATTGTAATAACTTCATAACCATCTTTGATTACCGACATATCAACGACGTAATCGCCTTTATTCAAAGTCATACTCTTAACGCCTTGCGTATCTCTACCCATAGCGCGAACGTCTTGTTCGCTAAACCTAATACATTTACCTTCGTGCGACGCAACGATAATTTCGTCTTGTCCGTTAGTATGTTGAACGGAAATGAGTTCGTCCCCATCAACGATATTGATAGCAATCTTACCAACTTTCCTAATATTCGCAAATTCAGTAAGCGCCGTCTTTTTGATAAGCCCGTTCTTTGTCGCCAACATAATGTAACCTTCGGTATTAGGTTTAACTTGTATCATTGCGTGAACTTTTTCATTATCACCAAGTTGCAATACGTTAACTATCGCCCTTCCCCTTGCAATTCTTGTTCCGACAGGCAAGTGATATCCTTTCAAGCTATATACTTTACCTTTATTAGTAAAGAAAAGTATATCGTCGTGCGTAGACGCAACGAACATATTGTCAACAAAATCTTCTTCTTTGGGTTTATGCGCCGTAACGCCTTTACCACCGCGACGTTGCGTTCTATATCCAGCAACGGGAACACGCTTAACGTATCCGTGGTGAGTTAGGCTAACAACAATATCTTCAACGGGAATCATATCCGCTTCATCAATATCGCCGTAATCGTAAGACAATTCAGTCTTTCTCGGCGAAGGATATTTTTCTTTTATTTCTTCCATATCGTTTCTGATAATAGCCTTAACCCTTGCTTCGTTTGCAAGAATATCTTTCAAATCAGCAATAGTATTATCAAGTTCAACGAGTTCTTCGTTAAGTTTTTCAACTTCCATGCTGGTAAGACGTTGTAATCTCATTTCAAGAATTGCATTAGCCTGCTTATCAGAAAGCAAGAATTCGTTAACAAGCGCTGCGCACGCAGAGTTTTTATCCGCAGATTGACGGATAATTTCAATAACCCTATCGATATTAGCAAGCGCAATTACTAGGCCTTTAACGATATGTTCACGCTCTTCGGTTTTAGCAAGGTCGTATTTAGTACGGCGAACTATAACGTCTTCTTGGTGAGCAATATAACGCTCTAAAATTTCTTTTAATCCCAAAACTTTGGGTTCGCCGTCAACTAGCGCTAGTAAAATAATGCCGTCCTTAACTTGCAAACTGGTATGTTTATAAAGCGTATTTAAGACCACTTGCGCGTTAACGTCTTTTTTAAGTTCAATTACAATGCGCAAACCGTGTCTATCAGACTCGTCACGAACGTCGCTAATTCCTTCTATACGCTTATCTTTTACCAAGTCAGCAATGTTTTTAATAAGCATAGCCTTGTTGACTTGATAAGGTAATTCAGTTGCAACTATTCTTTCTCTCGTGCCGTTGTTGAATTCTTGTATTTCACATTTAGCACGGAGAACGTAGCCACCCTTACCCGTTCTATAAGCCTGTCTAATGCCTGCCCTGCCCATAAGAACGCCACCCGTAGGGTAATCAGGCGCAGGAATATATTCCATAAGTTCTTCGACGGTTATATCAGGATTATCCATAAGAGCAATACAGCCGTTAATACACTCTGCCAAATTGTGTGGCGGAATATTCGTAGCCATACCTACCGCTATGCCGTCCGCACCGTTAACTAATATGTTAGGTATCCTTGACGGTAAAACAACAGGTTGCATTTCAGTATCGTCGAAATTTGGATAAAAATCTACTGTATTTTTATCAATTTCGCGTAGCATTTCGTTTGATAATTTAGAAAGCCTTGCTTCCGTATACCTATATGCTGCCGCTTTATCGCCGTCGACAGAACCGAAGTTACCGTGTCCGTCAACCAGCGGGAAATTTATAGCAAAGTCTTGCGCTAAACGAACGAGCGCATCGTAAACCGAACTGTCGCCGTGCGGGTGATATTTACCTAAAACTTCACCGACGATTTTTGCGCATTTTTTATATCCTTTATCAGACGTTAAGCCCATGTCGTGCATTGCGTAAAGAATACGCCTGTGAACAGGCTTCATACCGTCACGAACGTCAGGTATCGCACGAGATACGTTAACCGCCATTGCGTAAGCGATAAAGGATTTTTTGACTTCGTTATTAACTTCAACGTTGATAAGTTTGGTCTTTTCAAGCGTCGCTTTGAATTCGGCGGAAAGTTCCGCGCTTATTTCTTTTTAGCCATCAGTATTTTTCTCCTTTATCCTAAATATCCAAATCGGTTACAAGTTTTGCGTTTTGTTCAATGAATACGCGACGCAGTTCAGGGTCGTCACCCATAAGTTGAGTAAACGTTTCATTTGCTTCTACAGCGTCTTCCATAGTCACTCGAAGCATAGTTCTCGTTTCAGGATTCATAGTTGTATCCCAAAGTTGTTCGGGATCCATTTCACCAAGACCTTTATAACGCTGAATATCACATTTGCCAACTTCCGCTAAATAGTCTTGCAACTCTTTATCGCTATAAAGGTATTTATCTACCTTATTTTTAGTCGCTTTATAAAGTGGCGGTTGTGCGATATAAACGTGTCCTTTTTCAATAAGCGGACGCATAAAACGGAAAAAGAACGTAAGCAATAGTATTCTTATATGACTGCCGTCAACGTCCGCGTCGGTCATACAAATAATTCTATCGTAACGGAGTTTACTCTCGTCAAAGTCGTCGTGTATACCACCACCGAAAGCGGTAATCATACTGCGAATTTCTTCATTTTCTAAAATTCTATTAAGCCTTGCCTTTTCAACGTTTAATATTTTACCACGAAGTGGCAATATTGCTTGGAAACGCCTATCTCTACCTTGTTTTGCGCTTCCACCTGCGGAATCGCCTTCGACGATAAATATTTCACAGAATTGCGGGTTTTTATCAGAGCAATCCGCAAGTTTACCAGGGAGCGTAGTAGATTCAAGCGCGCCCTTTCTTCTAGTATTTTCCCTTGCAAGTCTTGCTGCTTCCCTTGCCCTTTGCGCAGTTATACATTTAGCAAGAACTTCTTTTGCTTTTGCGGGATTTTCTTCCAAGAACGTACCAAAATACTCGTTCATTGCTTTCGTAACGTAGTTACGCATTTCGCTGTTGCCGAGTTTTGTTTTTGTTTGACCTTCAAATTGCGGGTCGGTAAGTTTAACGGAAATAACCGCAACAATACCTTCACGGCAGTCGTCAGACGAAACCTTTTCTTCACCCTTAAACACGTTAAGTTTTTTACCAAAATCGTTAATTAATCGCGTAAGCGTGTTCTTAAAGCCTTCAAGGTGCGTTCCGCCTTCTTCGGTGTTTATGTTATTTGCAAACGCGTAAATAACTTCGTTATAAGTTTCGGTGTATTGAAGCGCAACTTCAACTTCCGTATCCCCGTAAAACACGTCAAAATAAACGGGTTTTTCAAACATCGGCTTTTTGTTTCTACTTAAATCGTCAACAAAGTGCGCAATACCGCCTTCATAGAAGAAAGTGTCTTCTTGTTCACGTTCTGCGCGCTTATCGATAAGTTTTATCGTAAGACCTTTATTTAAATAAGCAAGTTCTCTTAAACGGGTTTCGATAGTATCGTAATTAAAGTCCGTAGTTTCAAAAATTTCGTCATCAGGCATAAAGGTAACCCAAGTACCAGTAAAATCGGCATCACCTACAACTTTAAGCGGCGCTTGCGGTATACCTCTATTATAAGTTTGTTTATGATGGCAACCGTTTTGATAAACTTCTACGTCAAGCCACTCAGAAAGTGCGTTAACGACTGAAAGACCTACCCCGTGCAAACCACCCGAAATCTTATATCCGCCACCGCCAAATTTGCCGCCAGCGTGAAGTTTAGTTAAAACTACCTGAACAGCCGAAACGCCTTCGGTATGGTGAATTGCAGTAGGTATTCCTCTACCGTTATCCTTAACGGTACAAGAACCGTCACCGTTGATTTGAACGATAATAGTATCGCAATGACCGTTATTCGCTTCGTCAATAGAGTTATCTACGATTTCCTGAACGAGATGGTGCAATCCCCTAACGTCCGTTGAACCGATATACATACCTGGTCTTTTACGAACGGGATCTAGCCCTTCTAGAACTTGAATTTGACTTTCGCCGTAATTTGCTTCGACCTTCATTTTTTCTTCCATCTTACACCCGTGTAATAATTAAAATTTTATATGTAAAATTATACCACATTTTATAAAATTTTACAAGCGTAAACACACAATATTAAAACTATTTATAGTTTTAAAGGTAAAAATTTCAGCTTTTAACCACTTTTTTAATAATTGAATAATTTTTATTAAAATACACATACTTCATTTGACTTACAAAAGGAGAAAAATTATGAAAAATTGCATTAACTGTACGGGCGTAATTTCCGACGGAAACGTACTTGGTTGTCCAAATTGTGGTGCTGAATTTTGCCCTGACTGCGCAAAAAAAACTAAAAATATTTGTCCGCATTGTTATTCAAGTTTAGAGTATATAGGTTAACAAAAAAAGAACCGTTTAAGGTTCTTTTTTTGTTTTATAATTTTTATCTAACACCTTGTTCTTTTTCGCGTTTTTTCCATCTTGTAAACCCATACAAATCGTTAAGCAAAAACATTGAAAAACACGCAACCATTGACAAGCAAGTAAGGTCTTTAACACTCGCGATAGACCACAACACAATCAACACTATATCGTTTAATGCAAAACCTACGGCATAATAAGAAATTCGCCTTAACATCATAAACGACGCTAAAAAACTTGTAGCAATTGACGTTGTACTTACTGCAAGATTAGGTGTGTTTAGATATTTTAAAACAAAATAAAAAGCAAACGTTACTATTGCGGTAAGAAAAGTTGTTATAGTAAACTCTTTTAACGTAAATTTTCTTATTTTTACAACGTTTTTACCTTTCCCAACGGGATTTTTTATCCAAGTTACGATAGATGCTACCGATATAGGCGCAGTCATACCTAAATACGTTATTATTTCACTATAATACCTATGCTGAAAAGACGTTATAGAATAAAGCGTAGCAAAAATCAAACATAAAACTTGACCAAATACGTCGCCTTTTGCAATAAATATAAGCGCAGTTACACCCAACGCAGTCGCCAAAAGATTTATCACGTTAATCTCTTTTGCAAAAAAATTTGAAGCGATTACAACCGTAAGCGACGTCAAATACAAAACCCACTCTTTTTTATTTAATCTTAAAAAAGGATTTTTCAACGGTAAATACCTCCATAAAAAAACACCCATAGCCGCAACTCTTCAAAGACCTAACGAGCGCGTTACGAGTGTTAAAAATTACCCGGTGGCAATTTATAATCTTATATTAATTCTATATTGACAAGGCAAAATTGTCAATTAATTCGTTTGCCGTTTATCAAAATCTTGTTTCATCTTTTCAAAAAGTTTTCTCTCGAAAAGCCCCAAGCCTTTTATTTGCCCCATGTCGGCTTCTTTTATACCTTTCTTGTAAAACATATCAAACGCTTGCGTTTCGTCCTTTACATAAAGCAAATAAGCCAGTTTGGCACGCACGTTTGCAGCATTGTTTACGTTATTTAAATATTTTTCTATCTCGTAAACTATATCGTCAGCCAAATCTTCATTATAATTAAAAGTACAAGCATTATAAAGCGCGTGGGCCAAAACAGGCGCACGAAAATCTTTGGGTATATCGTCAACAAGCCCAGTAAGCCTTTCAGTTACCTTCTTTGCATTTTCATAATCTTCTTTATCAAGATAATATAAATATCTAGCGTTTAACAACATAGTAAAATTTATATCGTCTTCGGGTAATTGTGGTAAATCAAAGTACAAACTTTCATCAACTTCCGCAGGCGATTTACCCTGATACATATCAGCACGAATTGATAAAAGATTTAAAGTAACTTTCGACACGTCGTCTTTTTTATTTATTCCATACGCAACTGCGCCGTCGTTACGGACGCCGTAACTTGACGCTGGCAATGCGCTAGTGAAAAATATATATGCACCTATGGGTAAAAACATTGACCACACACAGAACAACCAAATTGACATACCCTTAACAAAAAAAGCAGGAACGCCTAATATCATTAGCACGAAAGAAGCAATCGGCCCAGCCAAAGTCATTTTCTTAAACCTTGTAGACAAATTATCTTTATTTTTAGGGATCATTTCGGTATATCCAGCCTCTTCACCTATCATAGTAAAAGCAAAACGAACTTTATTTTTTACTTTATACCACTTAAAAAACCAAACCGTAATCACAGAAAAAGCAAACCCGTTTTTCTTTCCTACAATAAGATGCGCTAATTCGTGAGCAAAAGTATTTATTAACCCCGCAACAATCGCGCCAACCAAGAATTTTGGCAAAACGTCTACTAGTTCTTCACTATATCTTTGGTCACAAACGTACACTACGGCAAACAACGCTATAAGCGTTACCGCCATAGAAATAATATAATTTATAATATTAGTTCTTCTACTCATATTTTCTCCAACTTTACTTTAAGATAGCCTTCCAAATTATCCTTTTCACTAACGGTAATTTTATCGACACGAGCCTTTTTCGCTATTTTATATAAAAGTAGCGCACCACCTGCAATAATTTCCGCGCGACCTTCTTGCAATCCTTTAAGACTTTTACGTTCTTCAACCGACATAGAAAACAACTTTTCTGCTAAATCTTTCAGTTGTTCCACACTTATTTCATACCCGTCAATTTTATTCGGGTCGTATTCGTCAAGTTCTTGCGCTATCGCTGCAAGGCTAGTTGCAGTACCACCGATTGCGCACAATTCACTCTTTGGAATTTCACCAAATTCAGCGGTTTTTTCATCTATATATTTATTTGCACTAATTATATCTTGTCCACAGCAATCTTTAACCTTAACAGCGCCTATATTAATACTTTTAGCGTAAACTTTTTTGCCGTTTGACATTATAATAACTTCACTACTTGCACCGCCAACGTCAACTACACCGCCGTCTTTTCCGTTTAGAGCGCCGATTAAACCTAATTCTGCCTCTCTATCGCCCGAAACCACGTCGATTTCAAGTCCGCAAATACGCTTTACTTCCGACAAAAAATCATCGCCGTTAACAGCCTGTCTAACTGCCGCAGTTGCAAAAGCGTATACTTTATAAGCTTTTTCTTTTTTTGCCTGCTCATTTAAAAAATAAACGGCGAGAGCCGTACGCTCGATAGCAAACGTTTGAAGACGATTATCGTCCCCCATCCCCGCGGCTAGTTGCGTAGTCTTAACCGTTTTATAAAAAGTTTTTTCCCCGTCGCTTATCATTAATCTGACGGAATTAGAGCCAACGTCTATAACTGCATATTTCATAATTAATCGTTAGCATCACGGTAAACTAAACCGAGTTCCCTTGCTTCGCGCTCAATCCACCAGCGGAGCGAATAAATCTCTTTCGTTTGTTCGCCCTGCTCTATAAGTTGATTGTATTGTGCAATTTTTGCATTATAATTATCTATACGCTTATTATATACCGCTATGGCTATTAACTGATACACCATTACCGCTAACAACACGACCGCGAGCAATACTGCCCCTACCGTGCCTGCGACTATTAATTTTTTTGTCTTTTCTTCGGTCATTTTTACGTTTAATCCTTTTAGATTTACATATATTATAAATCTTTTTAGTATATTTTGCAAGTATTATATAAAAACTTTTAAAATATAAGAACAACCCGATAAAAACACCCACGGGCATATACGCGCGTATATTAGGGAAATTTAGACCATGCGAGTAGATAACGAAGGCTACCGCAATAGGCACACTCACTATAACGTCGGGTAAAATTTTAATCCATCTATTTTTAATAGGATACTTTATTAAAGCGCTAAACGAATACGCAATCCCTACTACCCCGCCAAACGCTACGCAAGCAATAAATACGAAAATCTGATTTTTTGTAACAAACATTATTTAAAAATTCTTTTAATAAACGGAGTTTTTTTATGATTATACTTTATCTCGGTAAAAGTTCCTTCTGCACTTAAATTTCCCGTACCCTTATTAAAAGCCGTAATTTTTATATTTTCCCCGTTTATAATAACCTTATTACCCATAACCGTAAGTTTTAAACTTTGCTCACTAAATCCGTCAACGGTCTCCACACCCGTCATTGACAGTTTTTTACGCGCTTCTAAAACTATTTTTTCTACTTCTAATGCGTTTTGTTGTTGCATAACAAGCCTCCTTGCATTTATTCTTAATTTATGCAACGATTATTCTAGTTAAAACCTACAAACAAAAAAAGGCAATACAAAATTGTTCCCTTTGAATTTTTATACAGTATAAAAGGCTAACGAAATCTTTCCGTTAGCCTAATTTTCATAAATAAAGTATTAAGAGGTACAATACACCTGTTTATAAGTTTTATTCAGTTAACCTTTCCGCCATAATTTCAAAGGTTTTTAGGTTGATAATCAAATTGTAAGTTCCCGCATTCTTAAAACCATAGTCGCTTCCGCTACCTGTCAAAACGTTCGCCGTATCTACAACTGTTAAATCATAAGTTCCATAATTTGCAGAGTGGAAATTTGGTAAATTATCTTTTTTATCTACCGTTATTTGATAATGGAATACGTAAGGAACATCCGTTTCATAAGGTTGTAACGTAATAAAATCCGTACCGTTATGATACACACAACTATAAGTAGCCGTGTCGGGATTTTTAAGTTCCATGCGCACGACGTAGGTTTTTCTATTTATATAGATATTGTAATAACCACCCACATTTACAGCAACGTCTGTTTTTCTTGCCGAAGCAAGTTTGTTGTTTGCGCTATCTTCTAACGTTACCTTATAATTACTTGTATGAAGATTATTGTAAAAACTAATACTTTTACCTGCGGTTACGTTAAAATTATTTATAACAAACTCGTCTGCGTTAGCAGGATTTACGCTCATTTCCACCCAACTTGTTGCCACGCTGTAAATACTACAATTTTTAATCGTATAGTAAACGGGCATAGTTATTTCCGACTTGTAGA
>JAFVTK010000013.1 GCA_017503265.1 Clostridia bacterium
TAAACGACAGCCCCGCGTTAAAGTGCGCCGATCTCGGTATAGCAATGGGTACGGGTACGGATATAGCAATTGACAGTTCAGAAGTGGTAATCGCAAACGGTAGTTTGGCAGCCTTACCTAAAACTATGGAACTTTCAAAGAACGCGTTAAAAATAATTAAACAAAACTTATTCTGGGCGTTCTTTTACAACGTTATAGGTATTCCCGTTGCCGCAGGCGCGTTTTCTTTTTTAGGCTTTACTTTAACACCTATGGTTGCGTCAGCGCTTATGTCTTGCAGTTCGCTTTTCGTCGTAACTAACGCGTTGCGCATTGCTGGTAAGAAAAAAGCCGTAAAGATTAAAGACTGCAAGGATAATTGCGCGGTAAAAGAGGAAGTAGTAGTTACTGTCGACGGAATGATGTGTGCGCATTGTACGGGGCGCGTAACCGAAGTTTTAAGCGCGATTAAAGGTGTTTACGCCGTAAAGGTAAGTTTAGAAAACAAAACGGCAACCTTCCAAAAAGACGAAAGCGTTGCCGATGAAATTATTATAAGCGCTATTGAAAACGCAGGTTATAAGGTTTTAAAAACCGAAAAACTATAATATAACCGTAATGGTCATTGATTCGCCGAAACTAGACGAAGCGGAAATTTTCCACTTGTTAGCGTCGGCGATACTTTTTGCGATTGAAAGTCCTAATCCGCTACCGCCCGATTCGCGTGAGCGAGACTGGTCGCCACGGTAAAATCTTTCAAAAATTTTATTAGCGTTCTCGGTAGGTATATCGCTACCGGTATTGAAAACGGAAAGAATAATCTTGCCGTTTTCTTTTTTTAATTCAATTTTAACAGTTCCATTATCCGTTGAGTGTTTAATAGCGTTATCAAGTAAAATATTAACTATTTGTTTAACGCTCTGACGGTCGCCAACGTAAATTAAATCGGGCAAAATATCGATTTCAAGTTCTTTCTTTTTTTCAAAAGCAACCGCGTCAAAGGGTAGAGCGGTTTCATTAACTTCGTCAGAAAGATTAAACTTTTCAGTTTTAATTTTTACTTTGCCTTCGTCGATTTTTGCAAGCGATAACATATCTTCAACCAAAACGCCCATACGCGAAGTTTGGGATTTTATATTATTAATCCATTTATTGTCTTTATCGTCTTCTAAAAGCACGTCCGCGTTTGCAGAAATTACTGAAATAGGTGTTTTTAATTCGTGGCTAGCGTTAGAAATAAACTGCTTTTGCTTGTTAAAAGCGTCTTCAATCGGTTTAAAAACACTTTTTGAGAGCGCAGTTACGATAAAAAATAATATTATTAATATGGAAAATAGTATAAAGAACGCGTTTACGGTTGTGGTTCTTAAATAAATCATTGCTTCGGTAGCGTCGGTTGCAACCAAAAGCGTAACGCCATCGTTACCTGTAAAGGATTTATAATATACGTTACCAACCTTACCCGAAGAATATACTCTGTTGAGCGCAGTTTTAACTATTCGGTTAGCCTGTTCGTTAGTAAACGCGGTATCGTCAAACCAAATTTCATAATCGTAGCCGTTGTTTTGCGTAGGCTTAATTTCTGCAATTACTGAGTTTGAGTGTATAAGACCTTCTTCACCTGCAATAAAAAAACTTGCAGCCGTGTCTTCCAAAGTCTTTTCAATCGACAAATCGTTTTGGTGGTAGGATAGGTAATAAACGGATAAAAATATAACGCTAAAAACACCAAGCAAAATAGACATGGTGATGCATATAAATTTTATTTGCGCTTTTCTAATCATTTACCTTCACCGAGAGTATAACCGATTCCGCGGATAGATTTAATTTCCGTTTTAGAGCCAACAGCAGTAAGTTTTTTTCTTAAAAAGGAAACGTAAACTTCAATGGTGTTGTATTCCGCGTCGGTATCGTAACCCCAAATTTTTTCTATAAATTTTTCTTTATCAATGCTTTTCCCTTCGTTTAAGATTAGCATTTCAAAAATTTGAAACTCTTTTTTGCCAAGCGCAATTTTCTTTTTGTCGCGCACTAATTCAAAAGTATCGCGGTCAAGTGAAATATCCCCAAACGATAAAACGTCGCCCGTAAACTTTTCTTTACGGCGGAGTAATGCGCGTATGCGCGCAAGAAGTTCTTCGGTAATAAACGGCTTGGTTATGTAATCGTCAGCGCCAAAATTAAGCCCGTCAATTTTATCGGAAATTTCCGATTTAGCAGAGAGCATTAAAATAGGGGTGTTGATTTTTTGTTGGCGCAAAGTTTTAAGAACGGTAATGCCGTCAATTTTGGGCATCATAATATCTAAAACTATAAGGTCGTAAATACCCGACATAGCAAGGTCAAGGCCGTCTTCGCCGTTATACGCGCAGTCAACCGAGTAATTATTCTTTTTTAAAATGACGGATAAAGCGTCTATAAGTTGCTTTTCGTCGTCTACTAATAAAATTTTCATAATAACATTATAACACGGTACGATTGAAATTTACTTAAAAATTGCGATAGTAAAAAAATTTTTATATACCGTTTAATTTTAAGGTTTTTTTAAGTTTTGGGTGTTAAAATAAGAGTGTAAAAAGGGAATACCTTTTGATTAAACAGCCCACACTCTCAATAAACTTTTTCCTGAGGTAGAACGTCGAATTGTTTCGGCGTTTTACCTTTTTAAATAGTAGGTTTTATAATCAATTTAAAGTTGTTATCTTAAAAAAATCGCTACCGAACACGGTAGCGATAATTTTTTAGAGTAGTGGGATAGTTGCAAGATAGCCAACGTCTTCACGGTTTTTAGAATTGCCTTCGGCTAAAACGAATAATTTTTTATAAACTATACCGCCAGCCTTTTCAATTAAAAGTTCAAGACCTTTTTCACTTTCGCCAGTAGAGATAACGTCGTCAACTATACCTACTTTTTTACCTTTAATTAAATCAACGTCGTGTTTTGAAAGATAAAATTCTTGGTTCTTACCCGTCGTTATTGACGAGCCGTAAGAAACGCTTATGCCGTCTTGCATGTATAATTTTTTAGATTTACGCGCAACCGCGTAAAAGGGATGACCTAATTCGCGCGCCGCAACGTGCGTAAGTTGCAAGCCTTTGGATTCTGCGGTGAGTAACACGTCGCAATCTGTGGCAATCTTTGCAATTTCTTTACCGCAATGTTCGGTAAGCGCAGGGTTTCCGTGTAAGTTAAAAAATGCAATACTTACGCCACTAGGCAACGTAAGAATAGGCAAATCAACTTTCATACCTTTAATGTCAACTTGATAAAATTTACTCATTAGTTTACACCTCGTTTCATTTTCCGATTAACAGTTTACCACAAAAAATTGAGATTGTCCAACTATACAATCATATATTTAAAATTTTTGGCATAATTTTAATAGAAAACAAGCGGAGGGCAATATGACTTTTCACGATAAAACCGCGGATTTTGCAATAGAAAAATTAAACTCTCACAAAACTAACGGTCTTTCTGAAAAAAACGCACTTTTAAATGCGGAAAAGTTTGGCGTTAATTCTCTTACCAAAAAGAAAAAACGCGGTTTTTTTACAAGGTTTTTTGACGCGCTAAAAGAACCTATGCTCATTATTTTACTATTTGGATTTATTCTTGCTTTCGGCACGGATTTAGGCAAATTTTTAAAGACGGGCGAAGGTGATTTTACAGAGTGTATAGGCATACTTGCCGCCGTTTTATTATCGGTTTTTATAACGATTATAATGGAAGGTAGTTCAGAAAAAGCGTTTTTGGCGCTCGGTAAACTTTACGATAACGCCGTGGTTAAAGTTATACGCGAAAATAAGACGATAACTATACCACAAAACAAAATCGTGGTGGGCGATATAATACTGATAGAAAGCGGCGATAAAATTTTTGCTGACGGTAGACTTATTGAAAGTAATTTATTGACCGTTGACGAATCGGCTTTAACGGGGGAATCACACGCAGCAGATAAAGACGCTACAAAAATTTTGAGTGCGTCTACATCGCTTGCAGAAAGGGTAAATTCGGTGTATTCTGGAACTTTCGTTACTGGCGGTAGCGGTAAAATGCTCGTTACTGCGATAGGTGATAAAACTGAAATAGGCAATATTGCATGCGAACTTTCCGACAAAACGGTAGAAACACCCTTGCAAAACAAACTCGGCAAACTTGGCAAAACTATAACCATAATCGGCGCGGTAACGGCAGCAATCGTGTTCGCGCTTTCTGCGGTAAGATTAGCATTAAACGGGGCGCTAAATTTTAGCAGTATTCAAGAACTTTTTATATCGTCAATCGTTTTAATAATAGCAGCCGTACCAGAAGGACTGCCTACGATAGTCGCTGTATCGCTTGCGCTAAATATGATTAAACTTGCAAAAGAAAACGCGCTTATAAAAAAGATGACTGCAACCGAAACGGCAGGTGCGGTAAGCATAATTTGTTCGGATAAAACGGGAACGCTTACACAAAACAAAATGACGGTGGTAAGCGTTTGTAAAAATGAATTTTGCATACCGCCTGAAAAAATTTCCGAAGAGGCGCTTTTTCAAAATTTCGTATGCAATTCGACTGCTGATTTAATAGTCAAAAATAGGCGTGAAACAGGTAGCGGAAATCAAACCGAGTGCGCGCTACTTTCCGCATACGCAAAGAGCAATAAAAATACAAGTTACGTCGAATATAGAAACCGATATCCCGTAGTGGATAGAGAACCTTTTTCTAGCGATAATAAATATATGACCACCACTATTTCGGTGGACGGAAAACTTCGTAAATTAATAAAGGGCGCGCCCGAAAAAGTTTTGCCACTTTGCAACCTTACACAAGCGCAAATTCAAAAAATAACGTCAGACGTTAAAGCGCATCAAAAACAAGCAAGGCGCGTACTTTGTTTTGCACATTTAGATTTTAACGAA
>JAFVTK010000014.1 GCA_017503265.1 Clostridia bacterium
AGTATAGCGCCGCGTTTGCGTCGCTTCCGCGCAAACTTTTACAAAACGCCGATAAAATATCGTAATATAAATTTTCATCAAAAGAAAGTGCTTTTTGCTGTATACTTTCTTCTGCGTCTTTAAGCGTTACGGTTATTTTTCCACTTTGGTCAGGTTCTGTAGTCAGCGCGGCAAGTTCCAACGCGTTATACGCTACCCTTAAATCTCCGGCAGCGGCGTTTGCAATGTGCTTAATCGCATCTTCCGTAACCGTTAAATCATAATTTCCAAGTCCGCGCTCTTTGTCGCTGACCGCTTTGATTAGTGCCTTTTCAATATTTTCTTGTGAAAGACGTTTAAGTTCAAACACCCTACACCTTGAAACGATAGCAGGTGTCATTGCGGCGTAAGGATTTTCGGTCGTAGACCCGATAAAAATTATATCGCCCCTTTCAATCGCTGGTAAAAGGCTGTCGCTTTGCGTCTTATTAAAACGGTGGCACTCGTCGAGCAAAAGATAAGTTTTTTTGCCGTAAAGTTTTGCCGCGGTTTGCGCGTCTTCAACGACCTTTTTAACGTCGGAAACACCGCTGTTGACCGCGTTTAATTTGACGAAGTTTTTATCCGTACCGTTTGCTATAACGTTTGCAAGTGTAGTCTTTCCGCAACCAGGCGGTCCCCAAAATATGCAACTGCCTAATCTATCTAGTTTTATTGCACGTCGAAGTAGTCCCGTTTCCGAGACTATATGTTCCTGCCCTAGAAATTCCGATAGGGTTCTTGCGCGCATACGCTCTGCAAGTGGCGCGGCAACGCTTTTTTCATTAGCCAAATCAAATAAATCCATAAAAATATTGTAACATATCCGATATTTTTTTTCAAGTCATAATACAATATATTATGACGAAAAGATTAAACGTATTTTTTGAGGGCTTGGCTTTTTTGCTCCTTTTGTCGTTTGCGCTAATTTTGGCGTTCGGCAAAAACTTTTCCGCCACGGTAACGGACGGCATTTCACTTTGGGCGGCGTGTGTCTTACCCGCGCTTTTTCCATACTTTTTTATAACGGCGGTAATGAGTTCAATGCGCGTTACGGGCAAACTATCTAATAAACTTTCGCCTATAACCAAACGCCTATTTAATACGGGTGGCAGTACGGGTTACGCTTTTTTTACCAGCGTAATATCAGGCTATCCCGTGGGTGCTAAAACGGTTGCCGACCTAAAAAACAAAAACCTATTATCTGATACCGAAGCCGTTCGAGCCGCGGCGTTTTGCTCAACATCTTCGCCCATGTTCTTGATGGGAAGCGTGGGCAGTATAATGTTTAACAACGCGCACTTTGGCTTGTGCCTATTTGTAACGCATTTATTATCATCAATCGCTGTTGGAATACTTTTTTCTTTTTATAAACGCAAGGATAAACCACAATCCACTTTTTCTTCTAAAAACGATAAACGCGTTGATAACGTTTTATATGAAAGCGTGTATTCTGCCGTAATATCTATTTTAGTAGTCGGCGGTCTTATAACCGTATTTTATCTCATCACAGAAATCCTTACCACGCTAGGCGTTTTAACTCCGTTAGTAAACCTTTTAAAGCAACTTTTAGGCGATAAAAATATTGCCGAAGGGATAGTTTACGGGCTGTTTGAATGCACGAAAGGTCTTAAAGCGCTGTCGTGCGCAGGGATAAATTTTTTCACCTTACCCATTTGCGCGGCGCTTTGCGGTTTTGGCGGTCTTTCAGTTATCGCTCAATCGATTTCATACTTAAAAAGCGCAAAAATAAAAACCGCGCCTTTCGTTTTTGCAAAGTTAATAGGTGCGGTTATCAATTTTATTATAGGTGTTTTAGTTTCGATTATTTGTTTTTAATAACGCTTTTCAAATACGCAGCCGCCTTTTCAGGAACGTAACTATCAAAACTAGTATTTAAATCAATCAAATTTTTAATTGCCGTCGAACTGACGTAAGTAAGGTTTGTCGGCGCAGGAATATAAACGGTTATTATTTCGGGATACATATCTTCGTTATAGCGCGCCATAGTGGTTTCATATTTATAATCGTCTTCGTTACGAAGTCCGCGAACGGTAACCTTTACCCCTTCTTTTTTCATAAAGTCAACAAGCATACCGTCATACTTTTTTACAGATACGCGCTCATTATCGGCGTAGACTTCTTTAATTGCCTGCACGCGCTCGTCGTCGGTAAAATAAGGTTTTTTATCAACGTTTACACCAACCGCAACAATTACTTTGTCAAAAGTTTCAAGGCACTTATCAACGATATAGGCGTGTCCGTTTGTAAAGGGGTCGAACGTCCCCGCAAAAACGCAAGTTCTCATATTATTCTCCTTTGTTTAAAGGCGATAGCACGAAAAATGTCAAATGCACTCTGCCGTATTTTCGCCTATCGTAAACGGTAAGTCCGTCGACTTCACCGCTAAACGGCTTTTCGTCTTCAAAAATTACAATTCCGCCGTCGTTAAGGGCGTTAGCCACAAGTTTTAATGCTTTTATACCAAGATCGGTTTTATACGGTGGGTCTATATAGATAATATCAAACTCACCGCCCGCGCGCTTTAATAAATCCAAAGCGTCAAGATTATAAATTTTATAACTATCGTCAACCTTTAACTTTTCAATGTTTTTATTTAGTAGGGCAAGGCTTTTTCTATCAGCGTCGTTAAACGCAGTAAAAGCCGCACCGCGCGATAAGGCTTCAATGCCCATTGCGCCCGTTCCACAAAACAAATCCAAAAACTTTGCGCCGTAAATTCTGTTTTGCAAAATATTGAAAAGGCTTTCCCTAACCATATCCGAAGTTGGTCTAATATTTTCGCCTTTAAGTTCACAAAGAACTCTACTTTTATATTTTCCGCCGACTATACGCATTAGTTTCCGTAATCGTCGCCGTAAATTTGGCGTTGTTTTTCTTTTATCATATCTTGTTGGCGTTGAATTTTCTTTGCGCCGAGTATATATGGCAATCCAGTTGTAATCATTATAATCGGTACTGCGATAAGATTAAAATAATAATGCCATTGTTGCAAAGGCAAACTGCTATCAAGTTTAACCAGCGACGCAAACATCATATACACAAAACTTGCAATAACGCCACCACCGTTAAATTGCGGACCTGCCGTAAAATACAAAATCGTATGCACTATAAGCAATACCAACAAAGGCACGCAAGTAATTAATCCCACCATAAAACCCTTCCAAGGCTTGTACTCTTCTTGGAGTTTTAAAGGTCTTTCTTCGCCTGTTTTAATTATTTGCATACGCTCAATATCGTTTGCAATACGCACTTTAAGCGCGTTTTCGCCTTCCTTAAACGCTATCGCGCCAACCAAAAAGCAGTATAGACCGATATTCAATATCGATAAAATCAATTTAAGCCAAACCAAATCGTTGCCGATTGATATTATACCTATCGAAATCATTGCCATAAAAAACAAATAAACGATAGGGATAAACGATTGTTTTAATAAATACTTCATAATTCCTATTACCTTATGTATATTTTTTCCGCTCTTAACGCGGATTTTGTCAAAACTTCATAACTTATAGTTCCGTACCTTTTTGCCACTTGGTCAGCGTTGCCCATAATTTCATAGCCGTATCGACAACTTTTACCGTTAGTAACGGCGGTTAAATCCATACAACGGTTATTAAACTGCCCGTCGGTTTCCTTTCTAAAAAGCCCGTCGGCGTAACCGTATCTAACGAGTGTAACTTCGGTTGGTGCAGTTGCCGTATGCGTTCCGTAAAGCGCGCTTTCGCCCGTTTTAATAAACCGATTACATAGTGGCGGTGCGTAAACTTTCATAACGGGTTTTACTTTAACGAATTTACTTTCAAAAGGTTTATACCCGTAAAGCAAAATGCCTATCCTAACCATATCCGCTTCTACGCCCTTTAAAAAGCCACCGCTTGCGGAAACGTGACAAATTACTTTATTATTATAACCTTTAACGAGATTATTTGCAAGTAAAAATTTATTTACCTGCGATTTTAGCGCGTTTTTATTTTCAGGAGCGGATAAATGAGAGTAAGT
Organism: Clostridia bacterium; assembly: GCA_017503265.1. GTDB lineage: Bacteria > Bacillota > Clostridia > Christensenellales > Borkfalkiaceae > UBA1259. The sequence continues at coordinate 4,042 of JAFVTK010000014.1, forward strand.
TCCCGTAATTTTAACGCGTTTACTTTTATCACAATACTCTATAAGTTCGTTTAATTGCCTAATATCGTCCACGCCTTGACGATTCATACCTGCGTTAAATTTTATATGAACGCTCGCTATCGCACCACTTTTTTTTGCAGCCCTACGCAAAAGGTCAACGTGATTAAAAGTATATACCGTACAAGTTATATTATAATCCACTAAAAGTTGCGCGTCCCTTATAAACGGCGGATTTAAGCATAAAATTTCTTTATCAATACCCGCCCTGCGCAACGCAACACCTTCTTCGGGCAGAGCAACCGCAAAACAATCGACGTACGGATAAAGCGCGTTAGCAACTACGCAAGCGCCGTGTCCGTAAGCGTCGGCTTTAACCACCGCACAAAATTTAACGTCTTTACTCAATTTGCTCTTTACGTTAAGCGCGTTTTCTTTTAATATATTCAAATTTATTACCGCTTTATTCAACATATATTTATTATATGCTTTTAATTTTAATTTAGAGCGGAGCAAAAAATAAAACCGACGGCGTTTGCCGTCGGCTGTATTTTAACTAAAAATTAGTTTCTTGGATTTTTAAGTTGTGCTTGCGCAGCAGCGAGCCTTGCGATAGGTACGCGGAAAGGCGAGCAAGAAACGTATGAAAGACCGATCTTATGGCAGAATTCAATTGACGAAGGATCGCCACCGTGTTCACCACAGATACCGCAATGCATATTTGCGCGTACGCCTCTACCGAGCGTAACAGCCATATCCATAAGTTTGCCTACGCCACCTTGGTCGATTTTTGCGAACGGATCGTTTTCAAAAATCTTGGTGTCGTAATATGCACTAAGGAATTTGCCTGCGTCGTCACGGCTGAAACCGTAAGTCATTTGGGTTAAGTCGTTAGTACCAAAGCAGAAGAATTCTGCTTCTTTGGCGATTTCGTCCGCGGTAATGCACGCTCTGGGGATTTCAATCATAGTACCAACTTCATATTTAAGGTCGCTACCTGCTGCTTTAATTTCTTCGTCAGCAGTTGCAACGACGATATTCTTAACGTATTTAAGTTCTTTAACTTCGCCAACCAACGGAATCATAATTTCAGGAACGAGTTTCCAGTCGGGGTGTTTTTTCTGAACGTTGATAGCAGCACGGATAACCGCTCTCGTTTGCATTTTAGCAATTTCGGGATAAGTTACGGTCAAACGGCAACCACGGTGACCCATCATGGGGTTTGCTTCGTGAAGCGCAGCAATAATCGCTTTGATTTGAGCCGTCGTCTTGCCTTGTTCGTTAGCAAGTTGTTCTATATCGTATTCCGAAGTGGGAACGAATTCGTGAAGCGGCGGATCAAGGAAACGAATAGTAACGGGGTTACCTTCGAGCGCTTCGTAAAGTTTTTCAAAGTCGCCTTGTTGCATGGGAAGAATTTTATCGAGAGCCGCTTCCCTTGCTTCAACGGTATCCGAACAAATCATTTCGCGGAACGCGTCAATTCTGTTGCCTTCAAAGAACATGTGTTCGGTACGGCAAAGACCGATACCTTCTGCGCCGAGTTCGCGCGCTTTTGCAGCGTCCTTGGGGGTATCCGCGTTGGTGCGAACGCCAAGCACTCTGTATTTATCAGCCCACGCCATAATTCTGCCGAAGTCGCCAGAGATGGTAGCGTCAACAGTAGGAATAGCACCGTCGTAAATGTTACCAGTAGAACCGTCGATAGAAATTACGTCGCCTTCTTTATAAGTTTTTCCAGAAAGAACGAAAGTCTTTTGTTCTTCGTCAAAGTTAGAGATTGCAGAGCAACCTGAAACGCAGCAAGTACCCATACCACGCGCAACAACCGCTGCGTGAGAAGTCATACCGCCACGAGCAGTCAAGATACCTTGCGCTGCTTTCATACCTTCGATATCTTCGGGAGAAGTTTCCAAACGAACGAGAATAACTTTTTCGTTTCTTGCCTTCCACGCTTTTGCGTCTTCTGCGGTGAAAACGATTTTACCGCAAGCCGCACCAGGAGATGCGCCAAGCGCCCTTGCAGCAGGTTTTGCAGACTTTAACGCCTTTGCGTCAAATTGCGGGTGCAAGAGAGTGTCAAGGTTTCTCGGGTCAATCATAAGAACTGCTTGCTTTTCGTCAATCATACCTTCGTCAACGAGATCGCACGCGATTTTGAGCGCTGCGGCAGCAGTACGTTTACCATTTCTGGTTTGAAGCATATAGAGTTTGCCGTGTTCAACGGTAAATTCCATATCTTGCATATCTCTGTAATGGTCTTCCAAAATTTGGCAAACCTTTTCAAATTGAGCAAATGCTTCGGGGAATTTTTCAGCCATTTGAGCGATAGGCATCGGGGTACGAACACCTGCAACAACGTCTTCACCTTGTGCGTTGGTCAAGAATTCCCCCATAAGTTTCTTTTCGCCGGTAGCAGGATCACGCGTAAACGCAACACCCGTTCCGCAATCGTCGCCCATGTTACCGAAAGCCATTGCTTGAACGTTAACGGCAGTACCCCAACTGTAAGGAATATCGTTGTCGCGACGGTATACGTTTGCACGGGGGTTGTCCCACGAACGGAAAACCGCTTTAACAGCGCCGATAAGTTGTTCCTTGGGATCGGTCGGGAAATCAGAACCGATTTTTGCTTTGTATTCAGCCTTAAATTGTTCAGCAAGTTCTTTCAAGTCTTCTGCCGAAAGTTCAACGTCTTGCTTAACGCCTTTTTCTTCTTTCATCTTATCGATAAGTTGTTCAAAATATTTTTTACCAACTTCCATAACGACGTCAGAATACATCTGAATAAATCTTCTATAACAGTCGTAAGCCCATCTTGCATTACCTGATTTTTCAGCCATAACTTGAACGACTTCTTCGTTTAAGCCAAGGTTAAGAATAGTATCCATCATACCAGGCATAGACGCTCTAGCGCCCGAACGAACGGAAACGAGCAACGGATTTTCTAAATCGCCGAATTTTTTACCGGTGATTTCTTCCATTTTAACGATATTTTCCATAATTTCAGCCATAATATCGTCAGCGATTTGCTTACCGTCTTCATAGTATCTGGTGCAGGCTTCGGTGCTGATGGTAAAGCCTTGGGGTACGGGAAGACCGATTTTGGTCATTTCTGCAAGGTTTGCACCCTTACCGCCGAGAAGTTCACGCATCTTGCCGTTACCTTCACTAAATAAGTAAACATACTTCATTACAATTTTTCCTCCAAAAAGTTTTAGATTTAAATTAAAATTAGTTATCGTTAAATAACCTTATTTATTTTACTATAAATACAAAAATATTTCAACCGATATATTATAGTTTTTTTATTATAACACATATATTCGGCACTTTATACCCCACGTTTAGTGGCAAATTTTAATCAACTCTTTTAGCGAATTTATTTTTTCGTCGGTGCGATATTCTATGTAATACTCTAACAATTTAAGCGCTTTATCCGTGCCTATATCGTCTTCTTTAAGCGTGCCGTTATCGGCGGCGATTAATGCGTTTAGCGTTATAATACTTACTTCGCGCCCCGTTCGGTCAAAACATTTTTCGCACTCAAAAGCGCCCGAGCGATAATCAAAGAACACTCTGCCGTCTATTTTGTCGCCACAATGGGCGCAACCCGATAAATTTATTTGAAAGCCCGCAACTTTTAGGGCGGATACTAAAAAGTTAATTAACGTAACTTTGGGCGTATTATCGCCGTACGCTATACCTTTTAACGCGCTAACGACTAATAAAAAAGTATCAGGCGAAACTATGTCTTTAAGATAAAAACGCTTGACGAATTCCACCACCGCGCCCGCGCAAAAATATTTAACTATATCTTCCCTAACGGGATAAAAACTATCGATTAAACTTGCGCCTATAACCGTGCGGTTTGCGCCCGTTTTAGAAAAAATAAATTCGACAAAACAAAAAGGCTCGGACGCAAATTTTAACTTTGCACCTGCCTTTTTTACGCCTTTTATTTTAGCGGAAACGACACCCTGTTCAAGGGTGAACACGTTTAATATTTTATCGTTTTCGCCAAACGAAACGCCGCCGAGAACGATACCGCTCATTTTTTCTTCCATCGTTATTCCTTTTCTTCTAATCTTTTATAAAGTAAATAGTGCGCAACGTTGCCCGTTTGATTGAACATATCCCACGCCGCCATAAGAGCAGCGTCTTCTTCTAGCCTTTTTAATTTTTTGTCTTTCTTTTTATCCATAAAAGCAGTATGGGTAAAAGGAAAATTTTTATACGATTAAAAGCCGTTTATTGTTCGTAGCCGTACTCTTTCATAAGTTGCGCGCTATTTCGCCAGTCTTCTTTAACTTTAACGTAAGTCGTTAAGAACACTTTTCTGCCTAAAAACTTTTCCATATCGGCGCGCGCAAACGACGAAACTTCTTTTATCGCCTTTCCGCCCTTCCCTATCAAAATCGCTTTATGGTTAGCCTTTTCACAAACTATGTCAAGGTTTATTTCGTAAGTTCTTCCGCCTTCCATAAGCCCAAATTTGTTTACGATTATCGCAATCCCGTGCGGAATTTCCTTGTCGAATTTTAAAAGAATTTTTTCGCGCATAATCTCGGATATCATAAACTTTTCCGACCTATCCGAAACTATATCTTGCTCAAAAAGTTTTTCACCTTCGGGTAGTTTATTTAATATAACTTTTAGCAGTTCTTTTATATTTTTTCCCTTTCTTGCAGAAACGGGAACGATTTCAACGCCTAATTCGCCTAATTGTTTAAGTTCTGAAATAAGCAAACTTTCAGGCATAATATCGGTTTTGGTAAGCGCAAGTATCGTAGACGTTTTTTGTTCCGCGTACTTTTTTAAAAGATTTAAATCCGTATCGCTTACGCCTTCGTGCGCGTCCATAACGAATAGTACCGCATCTACGTCCGCGCTACTGTCCGCCGTGGTCTTTTGCATAACCGAATTTAAAAGATTGTCCGCTTTGTATATTCCCGGCGTATCTATAAACGCAATTTGATAATCTTCTGTGGTCAAAATCCCTAAAATTCTATCGCGAGTGGTTTGTGGCTTTGGCGAAACGATTGCTACCTTTTCACCAACCAAAACGTTGACTAACGTACTTTTGCCCGCGTTTGCTCTACCGATAACGGCAACAAATCCGCTCTTCATATTACTCTCTCACTCCGCGAAGAATAAAGCGTATTTCTTTTTCAAGTTCACGCATTTCTTTTTTGTCTTCTTCGTTCATATGGTCGTACCCAAAAAGGTGCAACAACCCGTGCACGATAAGATATTCTCTTTCTTCTTCTTCGCTGTGTCCGTATTCTTCCGCCTGTATGCGTATCTTATCTTCGCAAAGGACGATTGAGCCTAAAAAAATGTATCTACCTTCTAATTCGGTGGGGCAATCTTCGGGTTGCAATACTTTACCTTTGATACCGTCCAAACTAGGATAAGAAAGCACGTCCGTAACGCTATCCACCCCACGCGTATTGCGGTTAAGCGCGGTTATACCTTCGCCGTCTTGAAAAACGAGTTCCACTTTAAATCGCGCAGTTTGTCCAAGCGTTTTATAAACGGTTTTTGCAATTTTTCTTAACTTAATTTTTTTGTCAAAACACTCGATTTTTAATTTTGCCATAAAACTTTTCCTTTGTTTATAAATCTATTCCGTCAAGATTAACTTTTGGATATTCAATACGGCTATGATAAATACCCGTAAGATTGTTTACTACC